>SLHZ01000204.1 GCA_007135895.1 Balneolales bacterium
AGACTTGCCGGGCTTTTCTTTTTTGCGCTGATTTGGGGTTGTTGAACTGGTTTGGGGTTGCTTGTTTCGCCGGTTACAAGTCTATGACAAGCGGGCCGGTTTTCATCCCTGTCGGAATTGTCAGGTATGCTTTTCTTAAGGGTTCTTCCTCAGATCCCGATGAATTTTTTATCAGCTTCATCAGGAATGGAAAAGAAGATCAGAAAACGCCCCGATAATCAGAAAACGAATCAGACAAGCCCCCGATAATTAAAAAAAGGGCCCGATAATCAGAAGAAGATACGTCCGCCGGCCGTGATCGCCAGTTGCTCAAATCCTCCGATGGTATAGGCCGGCTCGACAAAAAAGATGATGCTGTCGAAGTCCAGCTCAACACCGCCTCCGAGCCGCCCGCCGGTTTCGGAATCGGAATGGCTTAAGCCCAGGCCTTTGATATCATAGCTTACAGAGGCGTAGTGGAGTCCCAGGCTCGCATAGAGACGGAAAAAGTCGTCATTGAGAATGAAATACTGGGCATTGAGGTTCAGCTCGTAAATGGACGGGGACTCGATCCAATCCTGATCAACCAGATAGTAGGTAAAGTCTGCTCCCAGCCGGATTTCATCGGTGATGGAGTAGTAGGAGTTGAAATTGATGCCGGGCTCGCCATCATCCATGATATCGAGGCCATAGGTCACGCCCAGACCAACATGGATATCACCGGCACGGTATTGTGCCTGAGTGACGGACGAGAACAGAAGTATGATAGCGGGGATAAAAAAACAGGAATATCGTTTCATGGTCCACGGAAGTTTAGTGTTATGGTGTCTGGATTCACACCGATGCGTCAGTTTGCTGCCGGACAGACCGGTATTTCCGATCTGACGGGTATCGCTTCTGGAAAAAAGCTAAGAAAAAATCAGCGACCGGCAAAGCGACTGGCAAAATTTCCGGTCAACGTGTTTCAGAAAGCCAGCTGCACTCCGGCCATGAAGTGACGGCCGGCCTGCGGGAAGTAGTAGTTTTCCCGGTACTCCGTCTGGCCGCCGAAATAACCGAACGTGTATCCGTTCGACTCATAGCGTTGATCGGTCAGGTTGTAGACCATTATCTGCAGCCGGATGGCCCTCACCCAATCCATTCCGCTGTGATCCCATGCCAGCCGGAGGTCACTGACGCGGTAGGGGTCGAGCGAACGGTCTTCATTGGTGGTGTTGTCCAGATACTGCCGGCCGGTAAAGCGGAAATACCAGTCCGTAGTCAGATTGCTGTATTGCCACGAAAGATGCGACGAGGAGATGAGTGACGGTGAAAAGGCAATTTGTGTGTTCTTGTGGATGATTTCCTCCTGACCTGCAAAAGCCCAGTTTTCATCATAACGGTCGATGCGCTCAATGAACTCGGGAATCCGGTTCCGGCTCCATGTGGCATTGCCGCTCCAGCGGAGGTTGCCGGTCAGAGTAACCGATGCCTCAAGCTCCACGCCGGTTCTATAGCTCTCCGGGACATTGGTCCGGACCGGATCGCCGACATCATTGATATCACCGGTATTGATCAGCTGATCGCGATACCACATGTAGTAGTAGTTCAGATTGACCCGCCACCTGTCACGGCCGATCCGGTAACCGGTTTCAACATTGTAGAGGGTTTCATGGCGGGGCTGGTAGTTTTCCGTGGCATCGGTAAAATCACGCCGCACCGGTTCCTTTCCGGAAAGACCCAGAAAGGCATAAAAACGTCCGGGCATTTCGGGATCCCAGGTCACGCCCGCCTTGGGGTTGACGAAAGCAAACGTGTGCCGGTCATTCAGCAGTCGCTGGTTGTTGTTGACGCCATCGAGGGTATATACGATATGGCGAAACTGCAGATCACCGAACAGGCTCACCCGGTCGGAGAGATCCGCAGTGGCTTTCGCATAGATATTCCGATCCGTTTTTACGCCCTTGTTATCATAGTAGCGTTCACCGAGCTCAGACGGAGTTGCAACGCGGGTCCAGACAATTTCTCCGAAATGGTCCCCGTCGTAATGATTCCATCCGCCGCCAAGAGTGATACGGGCAAATTCAACAGGCGTATAATCGGCGGAGAAAGTCAGACCGCCAAAATGGTTGTCCAGCCATCGCTGGCGGACCAGATCGGTACGAGTTATGACTTCGTTGCCGATCTGCACCGGACCAAAACCGTAGGCGGAAAGGGCATTGTTGCTGCGGTACTCCTCATAATAACCGGCGCCGCGGGTATAGTGCAGGGAGATGTTCCCGCTCAGGTTTTCGCGCAACTCCCTGGAGTAATGCAGCTGATAATGGGTCTGCGTATAGTTGTCGGTCTGATCGTCATAATAGCGAACCTCCCCTTCGGGTGTGGTATAGCGACCTGCCGGGTTATAGCGGCGGTTTTCCGCAAGCTGGTCGGCATCTACTCCGTACCAGGCCTGATAGGTGCGTTCCTGTCCGGAAAACACATTCACTTTCAGCAGACTCTGGCTGGAATGCCGCGTTCCGGAGACAAAGAACGACCGCAGGTCCGAGGAGGCCCGATCTATATAACCATCGGAAGTGATCCATGAGAGCCGCCCGTCGAAAGCCCAGCCGTTGGCCATGAGTCCCGTACCTACCCGGACATTGCTTTTCAGTGTATTGAACGATCCTCCGCTGGCGTGGATTTCTCCGTAGGGATCGGGCTGCAGCGTGGTGGTTAGCAGGTTCACACTGGCACCGAAGGCCGCCGGACCCAGTGCCGAGGTGCCCACGCCTCTCTGAATCTGGACATGGTCCACCGATGAGGCAAAGTCGGGCATATTGACCCAGAATACGCCATGGGATTCCGAGTCATTGAGTGGTATGCCGTTGACCATGACATTGATGCGTTGGGGGTCCACCCCCCGGATACGCAGCCCGGTGTAGCCGATACCGGTGCCCGCATCGGAAGTGCTCACGACCGAGGGGCTCATTTCGAGAAGCATG
>SLHZ01000259.1 GCA_007135895.1 Balneolales bacterium
AACACCGTTACCGCCCCGAAAATCCAGTCACTGGTAAAACCGCTGCTGAAACGAGAGGCCCTGATGGTCCAGCCGTTTCTCGATGAAATAATACAAACCGGGGAAGATACGCTCATGGTACTCGATGGCGTGTTTACCCATGCCGTTCGAAAAAAGGCCAAACCCGGTGATTTCCGGGTACAGGACGATCATGGCGGCACCGTCCACCCCTGCCGGCCGGAACCGGAACAGATCGAACTGGCCGAACAGGCCATGGCGGCCTGCTCGCCCGAACCCGCGTACGGCCGGGTCGATATGATTCGCGACACCGAAGGCCGCTGGTCCGTCATGGAGCTGGAACTGATCGAACCGGAACTGTGGCTGCGCTATCACCCGCCGGCAGCCGATCCCTTTGCCCGGGCCATAGCCCGGCTGATCTGAAGCGGGTTTAGCGCCATTTTTTTTATGAAAATTCGTCGGATCACAGTATCTTAGTGCTTGAAAATTCTATTTTTTCAAACTGCCTGACGCACCATGAAAGGCGTCAGCCCAATATCATTTATGGCGGAACATCCCACTCATTCTGTGGAAACGCCTGCGCAGAAAATATTTGACCATACAGGCGAGTCACTCTCACGCTGTTATCAGTGTGGAAAATGTACGGCTGGTTGTCCCATGTCCGAGGAGATGGATATCACCCCAAGCCGGATGATGCGCATGTTGCAATATGATGACCCGGCCATGGAAGAGGAAGCCCTGCGCTCCTATTCCGTCTGGCTCTGTCTCACTTGCGGCACCTGCCTGGCCCGATGTCCGCAGGAGATCGACATCCCCGGGGTCATGGACTTTCTCAGAACAGAATCCCTGCGAAAGGGGATGATGAATCCTTCCGCCAAAAATATTGTCAGCTTCCAGAAATCCTTCATCGATTCCCTGAGACTCACCGGGATGCTGTACGAAGTGGGACTCGTGGCGGGGTACAAGGCCCGAACCTGGAAGCTTTTCCAGGACATGAGCCTGGTGCCCTGGCTCTTTTTGAAAGGCAAGCTGAACCTCCTGCCCCACCGGGTAAAGGATCGTAAAACCGTTAAAAAAATATTCCGGGAAACGGTGAAATAACCGTCTTCCGACCGAAAACATATTCCAGAACAACCGATGTCAAGAACCGGCTACTATCCCGGATGCTCCCTCAAGGGAACAGCCCGGGAATATGAGGAATCACTGCTGGCGGTAGCCGAAAAGGCCGGCCGGCCGCTCGCGGAGATCGCGGACTGGAACTGCTGCGGGGCGACGGCGGCACACGGAACCAGCCATGAACTCGCCATAGCGCTCCCGGCGCGGGTGCTGGCCCAGGCGATAACCGGAGGCATGGAGGAACTGCTGGTTCCCTGTTCGGGATGCTATAACCGGCTCATGGTCACCCGGCACGAACTGTCCCGCGACCCGGCCCTCCGGGATAAAATTTCGAAAATGATCGGCGCGGACCTGAAAACGCCTGTCCGGATCCTCAATGTCCTGGAGTGGCTGGAAACGATACTGGCCCCCGGCACGGAAGACCCGGACCACGTTGCCGACCAGGATCCGGGCCAGGACCCGCCCCGCGGTGACATCCCCGTGCGCGATGACGTCCCGACCCAGGGTGACGCCCTCAAGCCTGACCACGATTCAGGCCATAGTGATGCCGGCGACCACGACCCTGATCCTGTCCGGGAACTCATCACGCATCCCTTTAATCACAAGGTGGCCTGCTATTACGGCTGCTTCCTCACACGTCCCGTGGATGTCCTGAAGCCGGACTCTGCCGAGTATCCGATGGCGATGGACCAGCTCATGGAACGGGCCGGGGCCACACCGGTGGACTGGGAATTCAAGGTGGAGTGCTGCGGTGCCGCCTTTGCCGTCTCGCGGACCACCACCATAGCCCGGCTCTCTGGTCTTATTCTTGAAAACGCGGTCCGCCGGGGCGCGGAGGCCATCATCGTGGCCTGTCCCCTGTGCCACGCCAACATGGATCTGCGCCGCGACGCTATCCAAAAAGAGCGAAACCGGGAGATCGACCTGCCGGTCCTGTACCTGCCGCAAGCCATTGGACTGGCGATGGGCATAGAACCCCGCCAGCTGGGACTTCATCGTCACAGAGTGCCGGTCACCTTTTCGCTGAACCCCCGCAACGGCGCCCCGGATCAGAAACCGGAACCCAGAACCGCCAAACAGCCGGCATAAGGAGAAAAGAATGTCACGAATCGGAATTTTTATCTGCCACTGCGGTGAAAACATATCCGGCACGGTCGACTGCGGCCGGGTCGCCGGTGAGTGCGGCAACATACCGGGAGTGACCCACAGTGTGGATTACAAATACATGTGCTCCGATCCGGGACAGACCATCATCAAGGAGGCCATCCGCGAGAATAGACTGGATGGCGTGGTGATCGGTTCCTGCTCCCCCCGTATGCACGAAAAGACCTTCCGCAAGGCCTGCGCGGATGCCGGCCTCAACCCTTTCCTGTGCGAAATGGCCAACCTCCGGGAACACTGCTCCTGGGTGCATGAAAAAAGTGACGCCACGACCGACAAGGCCATCAGCCTGATTCGCATTCTGGTCGAAAAAGTAAAAAGAAACCAGCCGTTACAGCCCATCCGGGTCCCGATGACCAAACGAGCCCTGGTGATCGGGGGCGGAATTGCCGGTATCCAGGCCAGTCTCGATATCGCCAACGCGGGCCATCCGGTTATCCTGGTGGAACGGGAACCTTCGATCGGCGGCCACATGGCCCAGCTCTCGGAGACCTTTCCCACACTGGACTGTTCGCAGTGTATTTTGACTCCGCGGATGGTGGAGGTGGCCCAGCATCCCAACATAACCCTGTACACGTATTCCGAACTGGAGAGCCTGGAGGGATTCGTAGGCAACTTCAAGGCGCGCATCCGGAAGAAAGCCCGCGGTATCGACGAGTCACTATGCACCGGATGTGGTCTTTGCACGACCAAGTGTCCGACCAAAAAAATCCCGAGTGAGTTCAATACCGGTCTGGGGCAGCGTCCCGGCATCTTCGTCCCCTTCCCGCAAGCCGTTCCCAACATACCGGTGATCGACCAGGAAAACTGCCGGTACCATCTTAAAGGCAAATGCGGACTCTGCGCGAAAATCTGTCCGACCGGAGCCATCCGTTTCGATCAGGAAGACGAAATCATCGAGGCCGAGATCGGCGCAGTGGTGGTCGCCACCGGGTTTGATGTCCTGAAGACCGATTTCTTCCCCGAATACGGGTACGGCAGATATCCCGATGTGATTACCGGACTGCAGTTTGAGCGGCTGGCTTCGGCATCCGGGCCCACCATGGGAGAGATACGGCGACCCTCCGACGGTAAAATTGCCGAATCCGTGGTCTTTGTCGCTTGTGCCGGCTCGCGCGACGCCGCCAAAGGCAAGCCCTACTGCTCCAAGATATGCTGTATGTACACCGCCAAGCACGCCATGCTGTACAAGCACAAGGTGCACCATGGCCAGGCCCATGTGTTTTACATGGATATCCGGGCGGGTGGCAAAATGTACGATGAGTTTGTGCGCCGGGCGATCGAGGAAGATCATGTCAACTACCTGCGCGGACGCGTTTCGAAGATATACGAAGAAGACGGTCAGCTTGTGGTGAAAGGGGCCGACACCCTGCTCGACCACCGGCCGGTGGAAATAAAGGCGGACCTGGTGGTCCTGGCCACCGCCGGAGTGGCCAACAATGGCGCCGAAGAACTGGCCCAGAAGCTGCATGTGAGCTATGACGCCTACAATTTCTTTGCCGAGGCACACCCCAAGCTCATGCCGGTTGAGACGAATACCGCCGGTATTTTTCTCGCGGGAGCCTGTCAGTCGCCCAAAGACATACCGGAGTCCGTTTCGCAAGCCTCCGGTGCGGCCGGCAAGGTATCGGCACTCTTCGGCCAGAGAAAAGAACTGGAACGCGATCCCATGGTGGCCGTGGTCAACCGTACCGCGCCGCCGCTGTTTTCGACCTGTATGGGCTGCTTCCTCTGTGAGAGCGCCTGTCCGTACCATGCCATCGAAAAAGAGGAGATTCGCGGCCGGAACGGAGATCTTATCAAGACCGTCGCCAAAGTCAATGAAGGCCTCTGCCAGGGTTGCGGAACCTGCGTGGCCCTGTGCAAGTCCAAGTCCATCGATCTGATGGGGTATTCGAACCAGCAGATGTATGCTGAAATCAAAGCATTGTAACCGATTCCGACATGAGTCAATTTGAACCGAAAATCGCAGCATTTGTGTGCAACTGGTGTACGTACGCCGGAGCGGATCTGACCGGGACCAGCCGGATCAAATATGCGCCGAACGTGCGGATCCTGCGTTTTCCCTGCACCGGCCGGGTCGATTTCATGCTCCTGATGAAAGCCTTTGCCAGCGGTGTGGACGGGATTATCGTTTCGGGCTGCCATCCCAACGATTGTCACTATACCTCCGGAAATTTTCATGCCCGTCGCCGCTGGATCGTCTTCAAGTCCCTGCTCGATTTTATCGGGATCGACACGAGGCGCATCACTTTTTCCTGGGTCTCGGCCGCCGAAGGCGCCAAGTGGGCCGGACTGGTGAATTCGTTCACCGACGAGATCCGGACACTGGGCCCCTACAGCGAATACCAGCGGATCCTGCCGCCGGAGGGTCTGTATAATGCGCTCTTCAAACGCTTTGATGCCGTTCTTTCCGGGGACAGCTTCCCGGGTTCGGCCGCAGCTGGTCAGGCCGTAGGTGGTCAGGCCGCCGCTGGTCAGGACGTGGCTGGTCAGGCCGCAGCCGGTCAGCCGGATGGTGGCGAAGTCGAAGGGAATAAAAACCTCTTTCAGGGATCGGCAGCCGGCCAGCCGGAAGATGTGAAAGGGGACGGGATCGTCAGCAGCATAAGCAAGAATGGAGGCGCCAGACGATGACAGAGCAATTACAACAACAGGCACGCAAGTTACTTGATGACCAGGAAGTGAACCTGATCATCGGCTATGGTGAAGGCTCGGCCCGGGCGGTTCGCGCCGTGTTTGTCCGTTCCCCGGAAGAAACCGAAAAACTGATACTGGACGAACGCTGTACGGCCAACCTGGCGGTCTATCTGAATAAAAAAGAGATTCGCGCCCTCGGGAAACCCGCGATCGTGGCACGGCCATCCGTCCAGCGATCGATTGTCCAGCTGGCCGTGGAAAATCAGCTTGCCAACGGTGATATCACCGTTATCGGCATCGATGATGACGGTACGCTGACCCTCTTTTCGGATCTGGACAAACTGGGAGAGCATGTTTTAGCCCAAGCACCGCTGCGCGGTGACAGCCCGATCGCATCATCCGGCAGCCGTTCCGCCAGCAGTGAAGCGTCCTCGTCTGGTGAAGCGTCTTCTTCCCCGGAATCATCAGCGTCCACGGAATCACCCCATTCCCCTGAATCACCCCATTCCCCTGAAATGGACGAAGAGCGGGTCCGGAAGCTCAGCAGTTTGCCCATGGAAGAGCGGTTCGCCTTCTGGATGTCGGAATTTGCCGAATGCCTGAAGTGTTACGCCTGCCGCGCCGCCTGTCCGCTATGCTATTGCGAACGCTGCACGGTGGATTGCAACCAGCCCCAGTGGGTATCGGTCCCGGCCCATCCGCTGGGCAATCTGGAGTGGCATGTCATGCGCGCGATGCATCTCGCCGGGCGCTGCACCGAATGCGGGGCCTGTTACGATGCCTGCCCGGTGGACATCCCCCTTCACCTCCTTACACAAAAGATGCATGACAATATGGAGGAGGCTTTCGGGACCTCATCCGGTGAGAAGAAGGACAAACCCGTCTTTCCTCTGAACTCCTTCCGACCCGACGACAAAGAAGATTTTTTCCGGTAGTCATCATGATTAAAAGAGCATTTATCACCGAATCATCCCTGGCCGGCCTCATCGGGCAACTGGCGGAATCCGGTCGCCGGGTACTTGGACCGGTCCGATCGGGGAACCGGGTCATGTTCAAGGAAGTCTGTTCGATGGAAGAGGTCGATATAGATCATATTGTTACGACCGTATCGCCCAAAGAGGCCCTGCTTCCGCGATGCGAAGAGATCGTACGCTGGAAAAACCAGGGAAAAGAGACCCTGATGGCCGACGAAAACAATCCCGCTGTCCCGACGGTCGTCTATGGCCTGCGTCCGTGCGATGCCCGTTCGGTGGAAGCGCTCCATGCCGTCTATACCTGGGATACGGATGATGGTTTTTTCCTCTCCAAATACGATACCACGACCTTCATTACGCTGAGCTGCCGGCATTGCGACGAACATTGTTTCTGCGTGGCTACCGGTGGTGGCCCCGGCGATACGGCCGGAAGCGACCTACTGCTCACCGCGCTGGAGGATGGGCTCTATCTGGTGGAAATCGTGAGCGAAAAGGGTCAGGCGCTGGCTAACGAATATGACAGCTTTTTCACGATGGCTCACCCGGGCGTGATGGCTGGTTCCGGCGCGGAATCCGGACACGGCGCGGCGGCAAATCCGGGCGGTGCCACTCAATCGGGTGCGACGGCCCAGTCCGGCGCCGAAGCCCCATCCGGCACGACGGCCCAGTCCGACGCGGAAGCCCGGCACGGCACAACGGCCGCCCCCAGCCCGGATCAGATCGACAAAGAATCCTATCTGGCCGATGTTGAAAAGCACTTCGACCTTGATACCCTCCGCGAACGGCTGGAGAAAGCCTTCGACGGACCGGTGTGGGAGGAGCAGTCGCTTCGGTGCCTGGGATGCGGCGCCTGCGCGTTTGTGTGTCCGACCTGTTCGTGCTTTGATATTCAGGACGAGACCTACGGCACCACCGGTCAGCGGCTTCGCTGCTGGGATACCTGCGGCCTCGGTCAGTTCACGATTCACACATCGGGACACAATCCCCGCGAGACGCAGGCCCAGCGATGGCGCCAGCGGATCATGCACAAGTTTTCCTACGGCTACAATCGTCTGAACATCACCGGCTGTGTCGGATGCGGACGCTGTTCCCGGGCCTGTCCGGCCGACATGAACCTGGCCGAACACCTTATCGATATTGCAGGAGCGAAATAAATGTCCTATCCCAACATATACCGGCCCTATCTGATGCGCATCGACCAGATCACCGAGGAGGCCCCGGATGTGCGAACACTGAGACTCGGCTTCACCCGGGATGAAGACCGGGAACATTTTTCTTTCAAAGCCGGTCAGTTCGGGGAGTATTCGATTTTCGGCGAAGGGGAAAGCACCTTCTGCATCGCCTCCTCTCCCACGCGCGAAGGCTACATCGAATGCACGTTCCGCAAGATGGGCCGCGTCACCAGCGCCCTCTCGATGCGGGAAGTGGGCGACACCATCGGTTTTCGGGGTCCTTACGGAAGCATCTTCCCGATCGAGGAGTGGTACGGTAAAAACCTGCTTTTCATCGCCGGAGGCATCGCCCTGCCCCCCATGCGCTGTGTCATATGGAATACCCTCGACCTGCGCGACCGGTTTGAGGATATCACCATTATTTACGGGGCACGCACCGTAGCCGACCTGGTTTACAAGCACGAACTCAAAGAGTGGGACGAACGGCCTGATGTGAACCTGATCACAACCGTCGATCCAGGTGGTGAAACGGAGGACTGGACCGGCAAGACCGGTTTCGTACCAACGGTTTTGGAAGAAGCGGCGCCATCCAGCCAGAATACGGTAGCCATTGTGTGCGGACCGCCGATCATGATCAAGTTCACCTTCCCGGTCCTGGAGAAACTCGGTTTCGGCCCCGACAGCATCTTTACGACACTGGAAAACCGCATGAAATGCGGAATCGGCAAATGCGGCCGCTGCAATGTGGGTGAAATCTTTGTGTGCAAAGACGGCCCCGTCTTCACCTACGCGAAGATGAAAGAGCTGCCCCCCGAGTTCTGACCGGACTGGATCAGGGTTCCACGAATACTTCCAACCGGCAAATTGCGCCAACCGACAGCTTGCGCCAACCCACCGCCTGCTCTAACCGGCAACTTGCTCCAACCGACAAATTGCGCCAATCCACAGCCTGCTCCAATCGAAAACTTGCTCCAACCGACACCTTGCTCCAACCATCAGCCTGTCATTTCCAGCCAAAAATCAGCGATCATCATAGGTGCAGGCATCGGCGGGATCGCGTGCTGACAACCATCGCGCACTTTTTCGAAACAAATAAATTTCATTGAATTATATTATCCGTTCCGGTATGATGAGGAAGCAGAATTATTCTATCATCTATCATTGAAACTCCTTTAACCAACCCGAAACAATTGGATCCCATAGCGAATCGTTTTTCTTCTCTTGAATCGGAACTCGAACAGGTCAGCCTGCGTCAGGAGTCACAGGAGGTGGAGCTGAAAGAGCTTCAGAAACGGTGCATGCTGCTCGAGTCGGAACGGGACCGGTATCGAAAGGAGAAAAAAGCGCTGGAAACAAAGCTTGAACACATGGCGGAGCAGCATCGAACCATTCAAGCTCATATGGAGAAGATTCGGGAACGAAACAGCCGCGTCGAGAAGGAAAAAGCCTGGGAATCGTCGCTGTTTCGAATCACTCTCCTCGTTTTTCTGACCTATGTGGTAACATCACTGGTATTTTGGACTATTGACATACCCAGACCCATGCTCAACGCGCTGATTCCCACCTCCGCCTACTATGTGTCCACGCTGACCCTTCCCTTCATCCGGCGGTGGTGGATCGGCCGGCAGTCCTCCTGATTTAATCGGTCAGAAAGGAAAGTCGTCATCAGGGGTGAAATCCAGTTTTTCAATTACCGGGGGTTTTGCCCGCCCGTGAACCGGAAGCCCGTCAATATAAATGGCCCGATGGGGACGCACCGGACAGATGTATTCACAGCCGCCGCAACCGACGCAGTACTCGGGATGGATTTCCGGAATGGTCAGTCCGTTTTTATACGGCACCATTCTCACCGCCTGGGTGGGACAGTGTTCGGCACAGGCGCCACAGGACGTGTTATCGGTCTTGACCACACAATTTCCGAGGATAAGGGTAACAAGGCCGATCTGTTCGGTGTGTTTCTGCTCGCGTGTGAGAGGCAGGATGGCGGCGGTGGGACACACTTCGGTGCAGATCACACAGTCGAAATTGCAGAAACTGGCATGAAAGTCCATTCTGGGCTGCATCATCCCCGTAACCCCGTATTCCAGAAAACTCGGCTGCAATACCCGGGTCGGACAGGCACTCACGCACAGCTGGCAGGCCGTGCAGGTATCTTTGAAATGCCTCAGACTTCGGGACCCCGGCGGGGAAATCGGAAACTGTTTCTGTTCCGGTATCCGGGTCGGACGATTGGTTGCCGGTTGCCGGCCATGGGCCGCCGGGCGATCCGATACCAGCCGGGTGGCCAGTGGGGTTCCCATCATGGCGGCGACCAGACGGAACAGGAAGGTCCGGCGCTCATTATCGTTTCCGGCAGCGGCCGTTTCGGTCGGTGCAACGGTTTTTTTATCAGGGAACCACCGGTTTCTGTAGCCGATTCCCTGCTTCGAGCAGGCGTTGAGGCAGTTGAAGCAGCCCACACACCGGCTGAAATCGATGTCATTGTTTTTCAGATCAATGCACTGGGCCTTGCAGTTGAGCAAACAGTCGCCACACCGGTTGCACAGATTGAAATCAATCCCGATGCGGTACATGGAACGCGTTGCGATAAGGCCGAGGAACGACCCGACCGGGCAGATGGTGTTGCAGTACAGCCTCCCTTTTCCCAGTGAAAGCCATACGATGACCCCCAGCATCAACGCCGGCCATATCAGCGGAAGCAAGGTCATCCGGCGGGTTTCCACGTGGTACAAGGCATGAATTCCGGCTTCCTGCAGCCATCCGGCCAGAGTGTTATTCATGGAAAAATAGAGCGGGCGGACCAGCCCTGAGAAAATCTTGCCAAACAGGCTGAATGGATCCAACAGGTTCAGAAAAAAGACGCTGCCCGCCAGAAAAGCGACGATCGTAACTCCCATTATGGTATAGCGCAGCTTGTTCCAGGGCTCTGCCGGACGATACCGGCGCCGCTTTTTCCGGATTTTCTCCCGGTACTGTCTGGAAACGAAGGAGACCACATCCTGCAGGATCCCCAGCGGACAGACCAGCGAGCAATAAACCCGTCCCCATAGGAGTGTAACGATTAGTACGACAAGAAAACCCAGCGCCCCGATACCCGCTACGGTCAGAAAAGTGAGCAGCGAAGGGACAAACTGAATCCAGGTAATTCTCCCGTACCATGCCGGTGAGAGGCTGCCGATGAAATCCAGGAACAGAAACCCCGTCAATCCCAGAAAAAGCAGGGATACTATAACCCGGATCGGTTTCAGCCACTTATTCATAATACGAGCGGAGAATCAGTTGGCGGAGACTCCATGCCCTGTCGCTCATAAAAGCCGGCATCACCAAAGAACTCATTACATGCGGAGCCGGTTGACGTTGAGGCTTTCCAGATCCATGGTTCCGACCCCCATCTCCTGGCCAAGCCGGATGTGTCCCACATCGGCCGGCTGCAGCCCGAACATCAGACTCGACGCGGCATCGGCGGCCACAATATCGGTCGAGAGTACCATGCTCTGCATGGTTACGACATCTTCGACCGATATACCGCGGGGTCCATTGCGCATCATGACCCGGTAGGCATCGACAACATTGAGATCAGGAACCCGGTAGGTGGTGTAATCGGTAATACACTGATGCAGGTTGTTTCGGTGGTAGTAGCGGCGGTCCCACACATTCCCCATGAGATTCTTCATAGACACGGTGATGGACGCTCCTCCATGGTGTTTCAGCACGGGCACATTGATAAAAACATCCGATTCCAGCAGGAGTTCATGCTCCTTGGCATTCGTCAGCCGAACGCCCTTCGGAATCTCGATATCATGGTAATAGCGTTCCGAATTGCCGGGCACGACCCGCGCGCCAGCATCCCTGGCGGCTTTTTCAATGCCGCTGTTGGTATAGGCGCTGCGCCACTCGTCACAGGTATGGTCGAAGACATAAACCTCCCGGGCACCGGCTTCCAGACAGTGCTCCACAATACGGGCAACCAGTCCCGGATGGGTATTGGCGGCCATTTCAGGGGGTTTATCCCAGGCGATATTAGGTTTGACGACGACGGTCTGACCTTTTTTGACAAAGGTCTTCATCCCTCCCAGCGCGGCGATACCCCGGTTGAACATCTGTTCGGGCTGTCCGCCCCGGACAGCAACCAGGTCATAGGCCGTTTTTCCGTCCGCGCGGTATGCTGATGCCAGTGTCGAGGAAAAACCGCCAAAAGTGGCGGCAGAACCGACAAATACACCGGCTCCAATGCTTTTAAGGATAAACTCTCGTCGTTTCATGGCTGTGTGGGATTAGAAAGCTGTTCGTTTTTGAGCGGGATACATCGACGGGGACCCGCCGTGGAAAAAAATTTTTTAAA
>SLHZ01000248.1 GCA_007135895.1 Balneolales bacterium
CAAGCTGCTTGAAACCAATCCCATGCGAATCCTCGACTCCAAAGAGGAACAGGATATAGTTCTGAAAACCGACGCTCCTCTTATCACCGAGTACCTCGACAGCCATTCAAATAAGCATTACGATCAGGTAAAAAAGCATTTGGAGGATCTTGGCATACCATATGAAGTGGATCCTTTCCTGGTGCGCGGACTTGATTACTACACCGAAACGGCATTTGAGCTGGTCAGTCCTGACCTTGGTTCACAGGATGCTCTGGGCGGCGGCGGCCGCTATGACCTGCTCATTGAAGAACTTGGCGGCCCACCGACACCAGCGGTCGGATTCGCATCCGGCATAGAGCGGCTCCTTATTGCGTGCCGGGCAAGAGACATTCACCTGGGCGAAGAACCGGCACCTGACCTCTATCTTGTTACCAGGGGGAGCGAAGCAGCCCGTCATGCATTTCTGATGATGCCTGACTTGCGAAATAAAGGCCTTGCCTGCACGATGGACTATTCCGGCCGGTCCCTCAAAGCTCAGATGAAAGACGCCAACCGTCTGAAAGCACGGTTTGCCCTGATTATCGGCGAACAGGAACTGATCGCGAAACGTTATACTCTTAGAGATATGGCGCAAAGCGAAGAATCAACTGTTACTCTTGACGAGCTGCTGAAAATTGTCCAAAAGCCATGAGACTTAAAATTCTGGCGGCACTGATCCTGCTGGCTGCAATGTTGTATGCCCTGAATGGCATCACAGGTTGGTATCTGGCATCCTTACTCGACACTCAGTTGCATCAGCTCAGAACGTACAACCAAACTCTTGATTTTCAATATGACCGACTTCGCGTCAACCCGGTCATGGGGTCTGTCACATTAAGGAAGCTGGATGCCGTGACCCATGACTGCCAGCTTAATATAAAAAGGGCAAGGGGCTCGCTCACTTATGCTGACATATGGCGAATGCTCCGTCAGCAGGGTTCGAATCCCGTGGAAGCCCTGCAGGGCTTCCGGCTGTCTGTGAACGACCTGATTCTGGAAAATCCAGAGATCGGTATCATTAAAATCAGACAGACCAACGTGATTTACAGCGGACAGCTTGACGATCTGTTTTCTGTTTGGTCACAGAACATCTCAACGAATCATCTTGATGTACCGCAGAACTACCTCCTTCCACAGCACAATCATCAGATCACTTTGCATTTCAGGGACATCGAAACGAGGCCGGTCACCGGCCTTGAAGACGACTGGCACTCTCTTTCACTGGATCAGATCCCTTCTGACTGCAGTGAGGAGCAGCCCGACGAATGTGACGGGCTCCCGGAGAAGCAAATCGGAACCGTCTTGAGCCTGATCACGAGCGGCATCGGCAACCAGTTTCCGGATGGTAAAGCAAATCGTGCTGCGGGCGGGCTGGTGAGCGGGATCCTGGACTTCGTGCTGATCCACACCAATGGCGAGACGGAGGAGCTTCGTCTTCAGGTGCGCTATCATGCCAGCAACAGCACACTGCATCTGAACAACATGCATGTCAACAGTGCTTCCATGAAACTGCAGGCGGCAGGACAAGCATCTTATGACTCCCGGGGATGGCTTATGGATCCCCATTCCTGGTCATTACGCTATCAGCTGCATACCCGTACAAATCGGGTTCCTGCGCTGCCATTGCCGGGTATTGCCGGAACGTTTACTCTGGACACGCTATCGGCATCCGGTCAAATCTCCAACCGCCGGATAACAGATGAAGAGCGACATCAGGCATCGGTGGAAGAGAAGCTTTTTCTCACCGGCAACACCTCTCTCTATCTCGGCGGAATCTACTGGTACCCCTCTGAAGAGTTTCTCAATGAATACGGCATGGTTTTCGGACTTCTCGGGATTCCCCATGAAAAACTGCCGGTTCATTCCATGGAAACGGAGTTCCGGATTGAATCCGACTCGCTCTTCATTGATGAAATGTTCATGATGACCGAACCCTTTGATGCCCGTCTTCTTGCCGTTATTGCCACACCTCCGGATGCCGATCCGGCGATTGGCGAAGCTTCCCTGACCTTTGTTCGAACATCTGCCGATTTCGATGATTTTGTTGACGGGTTCGAATCCCTCTTTCAGATTGAACTGCCCCGTTCGGATGGACGCATCCGATTTGACTTTTACGGTGATCCCAGATCCCCGGAATTCGAACTGCCGGTACCGCAATAATTCCGCACGATTCAGCCTGCCAATGCGACACCTATCGGTCTCGTTCCTACCACTATCCGGCATTTCTATCAGGAGACCGGATCTTTTTTCTCCTCCAGGCCGTGGAACTGCAAGAACGAAGCCAGTCCCTCATCCCCCATATAGCGTCGAAGAATCTTCCGGTCCGTCTTGGTCAGATCAACCAGGATAAGTCCGTCCAGTACATCGCTGAAGTCGGGGTCCACATTGAAGCCCAGTATCTTGCCTCCCAGCTTGAGATATTGCTTCAGCAGAATGGGCACTCCCTTGTTATCGGATTCAAACTCAGAAACAAGTTCGGACACATCTTCAAGCGTTCCGATCATATTCCGGTTTTTCGGGTCGATACCCTTGACACTGCGGCCACGGTAAGGCCGCTTGGGACGGACTTTTTTCGCCATATCCGGCAGGTAATTATTCAGCTTCAGGAAAGTCACCATCAGATGGCGGGACAGGGAGTGATATTCACTGCTGATGCTTACCGGTCCGAACAAGACCCGATACTGTGGGTGTTTGTTGACAAATTGGCCAATTCCTTTCCATAAAAGCAGCAACGGAGCAAAACTGCGCTGGTATTCCGGACGAACAAATGAGCGGCCCATTTCCAGGGCGGGATTGATCTCATTGAACAACGAGCTTTTCATCTTGAAGAGGGTACTGGTATAGAGACCTTTTTTTCCAAAACGCCGGATG
>SLHZ01000289.1 GCA_007135895.1 Balneolales bacterium
AAGTATGAAATCGCCGAAACCGTCATACGCTCGAAAAAACGCTTTACGTACGAAGAAGCACAGAAAGTGATCGACACCGGCAAGGGACCGCACCATGTCGCTCTTGAAATATTGGCAAAAATGGCTGCCATGCTCACCAGTAAAAGGTTTCGCGAAGGATCTATCGACCTGGACACACCCGAACCCCGCTTTGAACTCGATGACAAAGGCAAACCGTTGAGCGTATATGTGAAGGAGCGCCTGGCCGCCCACCGCCTTGTTGAAGAATGCATGCTGATGGCCAATAAAACCGTCGCCGCTCATATCAGCCTCCTGCGTAATACCAAACATAACAGGGATCCGGAGCCTTCAAAAGCATCACCGCACAAACAGGACTCCTCCAAAACGCGCTTTCCCTTCATATACCGCATCCATGACCGTCCCGATACCGATAAACTGCGCAATATCGCTGAAATGGTGCGGCCACTGGGCATACAGTTCGCGCCGACAGACAAAAAGGTGTCGTCTTCTTCTGTCAATGAACTCATCCGGCAGGCCAATCAGACTACCCTTAAATACGCTATCAACGAGCTGATCCTGCGATCCATGGCCAAAGCTGTCTACAGTCCCAAAAATATCGGCCACTACGGACTCGGCTTCAGCGAATACTCCCATTTCACCAGCCCGATCCGGCGATATCCGGACCTGATCGCCCACCGCCTTCTCAAGCAATATGCCTCAGGTCTGCCCGGCTACAGCTACACCGAACTGATCCGTCTTGGCGATCATTGCAGTGACAGGGAAAGAGACGCCATTACGGCGGAACGCGACTCCGTCAAACTCAAACAGGTGGAATACATGTCCGAACGCCTGGGTGATACGTTTGCCGGTGTCATCAGCGGTGTTACCGACAAGGGCTTGTACGTAGTGCTCAATGAGAGCTTTTGCGAAGGTATGGTGGCCATGCGTGATCTCGACGATGATTTCTATGTCTATGAACAGAGCCGCCATTTGCTGAGAGGAAGAAATCGCGGCAAAACATACAAACTGGGAGATGAAATGACTGTCAAAGCCGTTAGAACCAATGCAGAGCAAAGACAAATTGACTTTGTGCCGGCATAGGGACTCCGGCACAGGAATATTTTCGGCCCCGGATGCTGCTGTAACATACAGGAACATTATCGGCCACAGGTGGTGCTGTAGGATACAGGAACATTATCGGCCCCGGATGCTGCTGCAGGACACAGGAACTTTTTCGGCCTCAGATGGTGCTATAGGATATGTGCAATCTCACAAGACTTAACAGATAAACCAATGACCCGATCTGATAGCATTCAAACCGGGCAAAAATTCATGCCCATGATCGATACCCGTTTGATGAAGGCACCTTCATCCGGGAAAATACCTGGCAGGCAAAACTGGCCGGTCAAGAGAATTCTGGGCCTGTTTCTCGTGCTGCTCGTGGTGTTTCCGGCGGTGGAAACCGCCTATGGCCAGTACTTCGGCTTTGGGAAAAACAGGGTCCAGTACTCCCGGTTTGACTGGCGTTTCATCCAGTCGGAGCATTTTGATGTCTATTACTACGACTCTAAAAACTATTATCTGGCTGAGTTTACAGCCAACAGTCTCGAAGCCGCCTATGCGCAGCTGCAAAGGGATTTCCGACACCAGCTCAGCGATCGCATATCGGTTATCATCTATGACTCCCACAACGATTTCAGCCAGACCAACGTGGTTCCTCTTCCGGTCGATGCCCAGGGAATCGGAGGAGTGACCGACAAATTCAAAAACCGGATCACCATTCCTTTCATGGGAAACTATGGCGACTACCGGCAGGTGCTGCACCATGAGTTGCTTCATGCGGTCTTCAATGACATGTTTTACGGCGGCACCATCCAGTCCATCATTCAGAACAATATCCAGCTGGTCATACCCCTCTGGTTCGAAGAAGGTCTGGCGGAATATATCTCGCTGGGCTGGGATACCGATACCGACATGTTCATGCGTGATGCGGTCATCAATAATTATGTGCCTCCCATACCCCAAATGGGCGGTTTCATGGCCTACCGGGGTGGTCAGGCCTTCTGGTTCTTTATCGTTGAAGAGTACGGCAGAGAGAAAATCGCGGAGATACTCCACCGGATACGGCAGACCCGAAGCATCGAAGCGGGTTTGCGGCAATCACTCGGACTTGATATGGAGGAGCTGAATGATCGTTTTCAGGATTGGCTTCGAAGAGAGTATTTCCCCGAAATTGCTGTAAGGGAAGACCTCAGGGACATCGGCCGACTGATAACCAGCGGTCCGTTCCGGAGAGCATATAACACCAGCCCGGCGATCTCACCCGACGGGTCGCGTATTGCGATGATCTCCAATGCCCGTGGATTCTTTGATGTAGTAGTGCTCAACGCACTGGACGGCAGCCGGATCAAGACTCTCATCAGGGGAGAGGATAACGTGGATTTTGAAGAGCTGAATATCCTGAGACCCAACTTGTCATGGTCACCGGACGGACAGCAGATCGCCCTCTCCACCCGGTCGGCAGGAAGTGTCGACCTTGCGATCGTCGACTATCGTACCGGTGATATACGCAAGATCGTTTTTTCCCAGCTCGATGCCATCGGATCGGTGGCATGGGCTCCGGATGGCAAGAAAATTGCGTTTCAGGGAAACAGCGGCCCATTCACCAATATCTATGTCTACAACCTGGAGACCGGTGACTTCATTGCAGCAACCGACGATGTTTTCAGCGACTGGGATCCCGCCTGGTCCAACGATTCCCGCTATCTCTTTTTTGCATCCGACCGTGGTCCGCATACCGATGTCAAAAGCTTCCGTACCAATGCCAATGTGCTGCTCAATCCCAATATCGGGCAAAGTGACATCTACCGTCTGCGCCTGGGCGC
>SLHZ01000019.1 GCA_007135895.1 Balneolales bacterium
GTTCCACTGTCACCTGTCTTGCTGCAGCGTCATCGGCATTATCATCACCTGAAAAGTAGACCCAGGCCGCCACTGACATGGCGCTAACTATGAATATGGCTGAAATAACGATTCGTTTCATCTTTTTCTGATTTATTGGGGTTGGTAATAATATCTGTCTCCTGTCCTGCTATACGGAGAACCGGCAATAAAGGTTACCCCGAAATGGTACAAATAGGCGACAACTTCAGGAGTTTTTTTTCTCCGGATCTTGTTATTATGCTCCCTGACCGGTTTGAACCCTCTCAAGTTCCGACCGGTTTCTTCCATGAATTCTGCATTATCTGCACTATCATTTGCGTAATCATTTACGGAAACAAGGGTTATTCAACAGAAACCGCGACTTCCATACCGTTAAGTCCTTTTCATCATAAACCGAAAACGATGTCATCACAAACCCCGTACTCTCTTTTGCATGTCATGCGCCGGCCGGCACTCCGGCAGACGGCTTTTTTCAAGACGGCCTTTCTGCTGCCGCTGCTCCTGGCGCTTATCATCTTGCCAGCCCGGGCGCAGACACTTGAAAACGTGGAGCAACGCGTCACCGAGTTCACCCTGGACAACGGCCTGCATGTTATCGTGATCCAGCGCGATGTCGCACCCGTGGCCAGCTTTGTCACACATGTCAATGTCGGCTCGGTGAACGAACAGGTCGGACAAACCGGACTGACCCACGTATTCGAGCACATGGCTTTCCAGGGATCCACCACGATCGGGACCACCAACTGGGAAGAGGAAAAAAAGGTGCTCGACCAGCTCGATGACGCCTACCGGGCGTGGCTGTTCGCCTCGCGTTCCCCCGATCCCGACCCCGTGAAAGTTGAAGAACTGTGGGACTCTTTTGTCGCACTGCGCGAAAAAGCCAGCAGCTTTGTGGTCAACAATGAATTCAGCCAGATCGTGGAGCTTGAAGGGGCCACAGGCCTGAATGCGTTCGTATCGGCCGACGAAACCGCCTACTTCTACAGTCTCCCGCAGCACAAGGCCGAACTGTGGTTCGCCCTGGAGGCCGACCGCTTCACCAACCCCGTCATGCGGGAGTTTTACACCGAAAAGAACGTCATTATGGAGGAACGGCGCGACCGGATCGACAACTCCCCGTTCGGACGGCTTATCGAGGAGTTCATCTCTGTCGCATTTTCCGCCTTCCCCTACAAGAACCACCCCATCGGATGGCCCTCCGATATCGAAGCCGTAACCATCCGTGATGCCCTGGAATTCTACGAAACCCACTACGTCCCTTCCAACTTCACGGTGGCCGTGGCCGGTGATGTGGATCCGCAGCATATCCGGCAGCTGGCAGAACAGTACTTCGGACAAATGGAAAAACGTCCCGCTTCGCCCAAAGTCATGACCATCGAACCGCCCCAGCGCGGGGAGCGCCGTTTCGTGATCGAGGAAGAGAGCCAGCCCATCCTCGTGATCGGCTTCCACAGCGTGGACATGAATCATTCCGATGCCGTAACCATGGATATCCTGAGCGGAATCCTTTTCCAGGGACGCACCTCACGGCTCTACCGCCGGCTGGTGACCGATGAACAGAAAGCCCTGACCGTAGGCGGCTTTGACGGCTTCCCGGGCCGGCGCTATCCCGGACTCTTCCTCATTTTTGCCATTCCCAATCAGGGGGTGGACCTTGACGATATCGAACAAGTGATCTACGAAGAACTGGACCGGATCCGGGAAGGAGACATCACACCCGAAGAGATTGAACGGGTCCGAACCCTGGCCAGAGCCGGCGTGATACGTGGACTGCAGTCCAACCAGGGCATGGCTCTCAACTTCGCCCAGGCTCATGCCCAGCGGGGCAGCTGGCGGACCATCTTCACCGATCTCGACCTTATGGAAGAGGTGACCGCAGAGGACCTCCAGCGTGTGGCCAATACCTTTTTCATCCGGAAAAACCGCACGGTGGGTTCCATTCGGACCATCGAATCCCCGGACGGTGACGATCATGCCGCCTCGCTCGAATAAACCGGCCGACCGGCAAAACAGCAATCAGTCCGCCCGGATCCCGTGCGACAAAGTCGCGGATCAACGACAGAACAAACCGGACCGATCAACCAAACCAACTTTCCCACCCTATTTAACACCTTTGCAATGAGACCGCTTACTTCTATCCTGTTGGCCATCTTCATCCTGGCGGGATGCGCCACCACCCAGAGCCCGCCGCAGCCACCCCATGAAAACATCGTCTTTCCGGAAGCCAAATCCTTCACGGCGCCGGATATCGATCGCTTTACTTTCAATGGCACGGAATTCTTCCTGCTTCAGGACCCCGAGCTGCCACTCGTCACGGTCACCGTCCTGATCGACGGTGGTTCCTGGATGGAACCGGCCGAAAAAACCGGTCTGGCCTCCCTGGCCGGCACTGTCCTGCGTTCCGGCGGTTCGGCGGATTATCCTGAAGAGGAGCTCAATGAACTGCTCGAACGGCGTGCCGCCAGCATGGAAACCAGTTTCGGCCTGACCACCGGGTCGGCCCGCATGAATGTGCTCAGGGAAGATTTCGGGGAGATGCTGCCCGTCTTCACTGGCCTCCTCAAAAACCCCCTGTTCCCACAGGAACGGCTCGATCTGGCCAAAACACAGCAGCGCACCGCCATCTCCCGGCGAAACGACGAGGCCTCATCGGTCGCCACCCGCGAATTCCGCAAACTCATCTACGGTCCGGAATCGGTCTACGCCCGCACAACCGAATATGCCTCGCTTGACCATATCACACGCGATGACCTGGTCGACTTCCACAGCAGGGTGATGCATGGCAGCAATATGCTGGTGGGTGTGGTCGGTGACTTCGATCCGGCGGTTATCCGGGAGCAGCTCACCGCGGCCTTCGGCA
>SLHZ01000089.1 GCA_007135895.1 Balneolales bacterium
CCCTGGTTCTGGGTCATCATTGCCAATCCGGATTTATTTGAAACCCAGGCAGACGGTGTACATCAACTGGCCATCATTGTAGGGGCTTCCTGTCTGACGCTGGGACTGATGCCCGCTCTGTTTTGCAGGGAAGTAGATCAATCCAGTCTCAGCAACCAGGCGGAAATCACGTTCCGGTCTCTCTTTAATAATTTGAAAGATCTGCTCAGGAACATGCGTCTGATTTCCCGCAACAAGCCCTTTTTACAGCTGTGCGGTGCCACCTTTCTGGTATTCAACGGTTTTCAGATGGTAGCCTCTTTTAGTTATTTCATCATTGTATTTTACATGTTCCAGGGCGACTATGGTGCTGCCGGGACCTGGCCGGCCTGGTTTTCCACCGTAAGTGCTTTCACCACAGCATTCCTGGTCATTCCCATCATCACATGGATATCCAACAAGTGGGGCAAGCGAAACGCATTCATTTTATCGACGCTTATTTCCATTGTTGGCTATGGCTTGAAATGGTGGGGATTCAATCCTGTCAATCCATGGATGATTTTCATGCCGATTCCGCTGATGGTCTTTGGAATAGGCGGGCTTTTTACTCTGATGATGAGCATGACGGCCGATGTATGCGACCTGGATGAGTTACGGAACGGGATGCCCAGAAAAGAAGGTACCTTCGGCGCCATTTACTGGTGGATGGTAAAACTGGGTCAGGGAGTGGCGCTGATGCTTGGGGGCCTGGTCCTGAAACTTGTCGGTTTTGATCAGAATTCCGCTATTCAAACGGCCGAAACACTCGTAAGATTACGTCTGGCTGATATTCTCATACCTGCCATAACGGCAGCATTAGCCATCTGGGTCATGTGGAGCTATGATTTGGACGAAGAGCGGGCCAACGAAATCAAGGAAGAGTTGATCAGAAGACGGGGCGAGTTATAGAAAATCACCCGGGCTTTCGGTTCGGGGTGACGTATACCCGACTCACAACTTAAATATTTATGCAATTTTTTTCTTTATTATTGCAAATCATTGCATTATATTTTCATGGGGTATTTATTGTACATGAAAACTGAAACAGATCATCAACCACTAAACAAGACAACAATGGCATTCCGACTTCGGTACCATATTTTTGTTGCACTGCTCGCCATGACACATCTGTACTCAGTATTACCCGGTAGTCTGCCGGCGGCTGTTGCCGACTACCCTGTCTATCAGAATCCGGAAGCACCCATTGCTGATCGTGTCGAGGACTTGCTTTCTCGTATGACGATAGATGAAAAAATCGGGCAAATGACCCAGCTCAACATATCCGAAATCAACGTCTATGGTGATCACGGTGTGGAACTCGATCCGGAAAAAGCCCGGGAAATCCTCACCGAGTATCATGTCGGTTCTTTTTTAAACGGCTTTGCCGTTACGGCCCGTGAATGGTACGAGTTTATCCACGAGCTTCAGACTATTGCCGTGGAGAAAACCCGGCTTGGAATACCTGTGATCTACGGTATTGACCATATGCACGGTGCCAGCTATCTACTGGAGAGTACCATTTTCCCCCACAATATTAATCTGGCCAACACCTTCAACATCGGACTGGCGCGTGCCATGGGTGCGGTAACGACACGGGAGTCGGCCCACCTGGGCCATCACTGGAATTTTGCACCTGTATTGGACATAGGACGGGATCCGCGCTGGCCCAGATTCTACGAAACATTTGGTGAAGATCCATTGCTTGCCTCCGTTCTGGGTGTTGCCTATACCGAAGGACTTCAGGAAGAGTCGTCGGTGGCACCTTATCGCATGGCGGCCACAGCCAAGCACTTCATCGGATACTCCACACCGCATTCCGGTATGGACAGAGCTCCGGTCGACATGTCCGACCAGATGCTTCAGGAGATTCATCGTCCGCCCTTTCAGGCTTCCATAGATGCCGGCGTACAAACGGTCATGGTTAACAGCGGTGAGCTCAACGGTGTGCCGGTCCATGCTTCGCGGCCGTTGCTGACCGATCTGCTTCGAGATGAAATGGGGTTCCAGGGGGTTGTGCTTACAGACTGGGCCGATATCATCAAACTGACCCCACTGGACAGGATAGGTTATCAGCAAGAGCATTACCATCATGCCGCCCACGATGAAAAAGAGGCCACATTACTAGCAATACAAGCCGGAATCGACATGAGCATGACTCCTCAGTCGCTCAACTATCTATATCTGATGCGAGAGCTGGTAGATGAGGGCAAAATCAGCGAGGAGCGACTGGACGAATCGGTGCGAAGAATTCTTCGCCTGAAATTTGAATTGGGACTGTTTGAAAACCCCTATCCCACTACCGATTTTTTCCATCTTATTGGTAAAGAAAGCCATAAAGCCAAAGCACTTCAGGCGGCCCGTGAGTCACTGGTCCTACTCGAAAACAAAAACAACCTGTTGCCACTGGATGCCGAAACGGCGAAAACTATCCTTCTGACCGGTCCTCGTGCAAATTCCCGGCGCGATTTAAGCGGTGGCTGGACCCTTGAGTGGCAAGGTGGTCCCGAAGAAAGTTATCCTGACAACATCCACACTATATACTCCGGTCTGGAAGCGGCTTTCCCGAATTCCGACATACTTTTGATCACTTCCCCCGGAAAAAAGAACTCCCCGGAACGCCGGCGCTTTCTTGAAGCAGCTGACCGGGCTGATGTGATTATCATGGCACTTGGTGAAGAACCCTACAGCGAGTTTGTGGGTGATATTACCGATATCACACTTTACTCTGATCAGCAGGAAATTGCCGATGTTGTTGTCGAAACCGGCAAGCCACATGTACTGGTACTTGTGGGCGGCCGTCCAAGAGTCC
>SLHZ01000014.1 GCA_007135895.1 Balneolales bacterium
ATCAAATTTGTAAACCGAAGATAACTCCAGAACCGAAGAAAGAATTGACTATGAAGATCATTGTAGCAGGAGCGCACGGTCAGATAGCAATGCTGCTCCATCCTTTGCTTGTGAGTAACGGACATGAAGTGAGCGGAATCATCCGCAATCCCGATCATGCTGATGACCTGGTACGTGCCGGTGCGCAGCCCGTACTTTGTGATATGGAGAAAGAAACCGACCTGAGTGACGCCGTGAGAGATGCCGACGCCGTTGTTTTTGCCGCGGGCGCCGGTCCGGGAAGCGGTGCCGCCCGGAAAAAAACCGTTGATCGCGACGGGGCGATCAAACTGATCGAAGCCTGCCACAAGCGTCGAATCCGGCGATATGTCATGATCAGCGCGATGAGACTGGATGAACCGCGGGGGGATGAGGTGTTCCGGGCTTATCTGAAGGCCAAGTCCGAAGCGGAGCAGGCGCTCCGGGAAAGCGGCCTTGATTACACCATTTTGCGTCCGGGTCGCTTAACCGATGACCTGCCATCCGGGCGTGTCGCTTTGGGACGGGATCTTCCTTCGGATGAAATTTCGCGGGCTGATGTGGCCGAAATGATTGCCGAAGTACTGGAATGGCCCGAATGTATCGGACAGGAGTGGGATCTCACCCGGGGCAATGAGCGATACGACGCAGCCATAAGAAAAGCCACCGGCATGCCGGACGCACCCCCGGATTTTTATTGAAGCGAAGACCGTCTGAAGCAATGATCTCCTGCAAAAAGACAGGCTTCGTTGCTGAATATTTCGAGTATGAAAAGAGGAGGATCATGAAGGTATTTCAATGGCTGGTTTTCGCGATTGTTGCGGTTACGGTAGCCGGTTGCGGCACGCCGGAAGACAGTCCGGACCGAAGTGACGAATCGGTCAGAGTTGGAGCGGTGCATCTTTTCGAGGATTATTATCATCTCATTGAAAACAAGAGGGTGGGACTGATCACCAATCACAGTGCCATGGTCGCAGACCGGCATCTGGTGGATCTGCTGCACGAAGATCCGTCGGTACAGTTGGTGGCTTTATTCGGGCCGGAGCATGGTATTCGCGGCACGGCCGATGCCGGGGAGGCGGTGGGACACGGTGTGGACGAGGCGACGGGGGTACCTGTCTACAGTTTGTACGGGGCTCAGCGCCGGCCGTCGCTCGAGATGCTCGAAGGGGTGGAGGTGCTGCTGTTTGATATCCAGGATGTCGGAACCCGGTTTTATACCTATCCGGCCACCATGGGCCGGGCCATGCCATCGGCTGTTGAAGCGGGGATCCCGTACGTGGTTCTGGACCGCCCAAATCCGATTGGCGGAGAGCGTATTGAGGGACATATTCGTGAAGACCGGTTCGTATCGGGGATCGGGCTCTATCCGGTTCCGGTGACGCATGGCATGACGGTGGGGGAGCTGGCGCTCATGATACAGGATCAGGGATGGCACGACGATCTGGACGGGCTCGATCTGCATGTGGTGCCGATGAGTGGCTGGAAGCGCCATATGACGTGGTTCAATACGGGTCTGGCCTGGGTCCCACCCAGTCCGAATATCCCGGATGCCGAGACCGCCATTGTGTACCCTGGTACGTGCTTGTTCGAGGGCACGCCGGCCAGTGAAGGCCGGGGAACACGTCAGCCCTTTCTGCTGGTGGGGAGTCCGCATGTGACAGCCGAAGTCGTATCCGACGAGCTGAACCGGCGTCGTCAGTACCCGGATCGCTATCCCGGCCTGGAAGGCGTACGATTTCATCCGGTGGTATTTGTCCCCGAGAGCATACCGGGCATGTCACGCTATCCCAAGCTGGAAGGCGAAGATGTGCGGGGTGTTCGGATCGAGGTAACGGACCCGGCTGTCGTGAGTCCGGTGACGCTGGGCATGCACCTGCTGCAGGTTTTTTACGAAGCTCTACCCGTGGATCAGCAACGCCTGTTCTTTCATCCGAGAGGCATGCCGGTCCGCGCCGGTAATGAATGGGTTCAGGAGCAGATGGCGCTGGGTACACCGGTACTTGACATTGTGGCTGACTGGGAGGAAGATGTCCGCCATTTCAGAGAGATGCGCCGCCCCTATTTGCTCTATTGATATCTGTATCCACGGTCTTTTTTCTGTAGGTTTCACGATCGATGAGCTTCAGCGAAGCGGAGTTCATGCAATAACGCAGGCCGGTGGGCTTGGGTCCGTCATCAAAAACATGACCCAGATGGCTGTTGCAACGGGCGCACAATACTTCGGTCCGGACCATGAAATGGCTGTAATCGGTTATTTTTTGTATATGATTGGAGCCGACCGCTTCGTAGAAACTGGGCCATCCCGAGCCGGAGTGGAACTTGGTCCGGGATGAGAACAGTGGATTCTGACAGGCACGGCAGACATACACTCCTTCGGTGGTGGTATGGCAGTACTTATTATCGAAAGGGCGTTCGGTCCCGCTATTTCGGAGGATGTTATAATCCGGGTCGGGAAGGCGTTCCTTCCATTCCTCATCCGTCAGATCCAGTTTGTCTGAGGGATCCGGAAAATGTGATAATTTAAACCATTCAGGCAGAGTAGAATCGGTCATGGGATGGCAGATTTACGAACTATGGGATTAGTCAAACTAAGAGATAACAGGAACTAAGGGATTACCTGAATTTAGAGGTTGCACATGATCAGTCTTTATCCATAGAAATTATAATCAGGAATGAAAAGTTCACCGGAACCCTTATTTTTGGTCTGTTGTTGATTTATGTAGAGGAAATTTTCGACAATAATGCGATCTTTCTGATATATCAGCTGAATTTGAAT
>SLHZ01000189.1 GCA_007135895.1 Balneolales bacterium
GTTGCCGCCATGTCGTCATCGTACTGGGCTATGAGTCGGACCGTATTCAAAAGGAACTCCTCAAGAACCATTCCGGCAACCAGAAACTCTCTTTTGCCATCAATCCATATTACGATCTCCAAAATGGCCTTTCGCTGGCAGCAGCAGCTGATTATCTCACCGGCGATTTTGTCCTGACCATGGCTGACCATGTGTTCAGTGACCGGGTCATGCTTCTGGCGGGAAGTCATGAACCACCCGACGGGGGAGCTACCTTGCTGGTTGATTACCGGACTGACAGCATATTCGATCTCGATGATGCTACAAAGGTCGAAACCGACAAGCAAGGCAATATCCTGCGAATAGGAAAACAGCTTTCCGGATATGATGCGGTGGACACCGGCCTGTTTATCGGTACCCGGGGAATGCTCTCGGAAGCTCAGCGTCTTTTTGACCGGAATGGCGATGCCTCATTGTCAGAAGTGGTGCAGGAACTTGCCCATAAAGGAAAAATGAAGGCGCTCGACATCGGAGAAGGATTCTGGCAGGATGTTGATACCCCGGAAATGCTCAGGCATGCCGAAAAAGTACTGGCCGGCCTCAATGAACGATGAAATAGTGGTAATGGACAGGCAGCCGGTTGTCCAGGGTGCCGGTGCCTACATACTCGATGACTTCACCGCCTAGAAAGTTGCGGGCGAGTCTTCGACGGATTCCCGTCACCTCGTGAAGAAAGGAGACATGCTGGTATAACTCTTGCCGGACAAGAATTTCCCGTTCATCATCCTCGTAAATTATTTCAATTCCAAGTGGAACCGGACGATCATCCACAGGTTTGGACCCTCTGACGTTGATCCGGACAGGCTTCCTCATATTTTGCTTGCCATTTTCCTGAATTAATGACCAGCCGACTACCTCTTCACCGCGCCTTTTGCTGGGCAGCAGGAAAAATCCGATCCGGTAGCCGTCATCATGATGCGATACATACCGGAAGCCTTTATCTATGACTTTTGAAGATAAATCCGTCTGGTAGGTGTGATCCATGTAGGCCGTGCCGCTTACACGCAAAGTATCACCGTTGATGGCAACCACTCCGGTAACACGGGCTTTTGGAATATGTATAAACAGACCCATCTCATCACCCCGGACACGAAAAACCCCGTCACCCCAGGTCATGCCCTCTTCAATATCCGAGAAAGAAAGATCCACCAGATAGTCCACACCCCCTTTGCTTGTGGCAAAACGAACCCGGTGACTGTCGGGAAGTGCACCGGAAAAAAAGATATCCCGACCGGGGTGAAGGCGCATTTTCTGCAGAGAGTCATCCACCATGAACAGTTCCTGCCTGAACTCCCTGAAGACATGATAATTCCCTCCCTTGAAATTGGACACAAAGAGCTTGCCGCCACTCACGGCACTTTTGAATGTTCCGAAGTTGGCCAGAGAGAAGGTGATATGGACATGCAGGTCATTCTCAAGATAGAAATGATAGGTCCAGAACTCATTGTAATAATTGCCCTGCATGGTTTTAGGCATCATATCAGACCATCCGGTCTTACGTATTTCGCCACTTGGAAAGTCTATTGACAAGCCGGGTTCGTAAGAGGGAGAATCGGATGAAACGTGTTCATAGCCCGCAATACCGGACGCAGGGGTGACAACAATACCCGGTCCTGGAGTGGAAGCAATACCTGGTACCGGAGTGGAAACAAGGCCGGACGCCGGGGTGGCAACAATACCTGATGTCGGAGTGGCAGCAAAGCCGGATGAATGCACCTGGCCGACAGCATTTGTCTGTACAAAACCGGTCATGAGCAGCACCAAAAGTGCAACCTGAAAGTTTATAGGCAAGCGCCTGGCCGGCAGAGTACCCATGCCTGCCCGCGAGATCATGGCAACAGAAACCTTGCGATATAAAAAACCGGGAATCACTTTGAATGAGTACTTTTTTTCAAACAAAAACGTCTAATCTACGAAGCATAATGTACGAAATGTTGCAATTAACGATGCTATTGCGAATGGTCATGCCCGTTTTTTCCCCGCATGGCTTTTTTTTCTTCGATGACCTGCTTTTTTGTAACTTTCGTGACGATCTGAAGCATCTTACGATACCAATTCTATGAGAAAATTACTGGCTTTTTTAAGGCCACTTGTAAAAATAAACTACCATTATCCCTGGGCCGTTCTCACGACAGCCCTCATTATTGCCGTGGCAAGCGGTTATTATGCCACCAAACTGGTCATTGACACCGATCTCGCCAATCTTCTTCCCGAAGATTACGAAAGTGTCAAAGCGCTCAATCACCTTCGCGAGAGCGTGGGTGGTGAAACCGCGCTCGAAGTGGTTATCCGTTCCCCGGATTTTCAGATCAACAAGCAATTCGCCAGGGATTTTATTCCCAGGGCCATGGAGCTATGGGATCAGCGCAGGAATGATCATTTCGTGAATCGCCATGAATTCCGCCGAGATGTAGAAGTACTTAAGGACTACGCCCTGTATCTGTCTACCGATCAGGAGCTTCGTGATATTATTTCTTTTCTGGAAGAAGAGCTTGAAGATGCCAGATTACGCGCCAATCCTTTTTTTGTAGATTTTGAAGAAGATTTTGAATTTGAAGATGACGCCCAGGGGGAGAGAGATGAGCAGCTCAGGCGGTTTGAAAAGCTCTATCACGATCTGGTTCCATCAGAATACCCCGTCAATGCCGATAGTACCAGCCTCGTTCTCAGGTTTTTTCCAACCGGTTCGCAAAGTGACCTCAGTTACATCCGGGACCTTTTTTCGGCATTTGAAGGTCTCATTGCGGAGA
>SLHZ01000043.1 GCA_007135895.1 Balneolales bacterium
CGTAAGCTGCTGTTACCCCGATCAATCCGGCTCCCCTTACGTGCATATCTTTAATGGCCGTAACAGCTCCGGACAGGGAACCCAGATCCTCGATGACAAATTTATGTGGCAAGTATCGCTGGTCAATGATCCGGATTATTCTTTTGTCCCCGTCATTCACCCAAATTGTTCTGAAATGTTTTCCATTCACCCTCATGATCAAATGGAGTTATTTATACGTTCCTTAACTTGTGTAAACTGCAAGATCATTTGTGACTAAAAGACTGCAAGATAATTGTGACTGCAAAATACAAATGTACATTAATTTCTCATCTTGTTAAAATTGGTCCGGACCTAACCAGATTTGGATTGTGCAGTCTGCTTCTTCGCGGTCCCGGCTTTGGATTGACCAGTCTGCTTCTTCGCGGTCCCGGCTTTGGATTTTGCAGCTTGCTTTTTCGTGGTCACGGCTCTGGTTTGTTTTTTCTGATTATTACCTGCGCCTGCTGCGGCCTTATTGCCGAAATCAGATTCTTCCTCCTTTGGATTTTTATCGAAATACTTTTTCATGCTAACTTCAGACATTACTACAGTTATTTCATTATCGTAATAATCTCTGTCCCGAAGGCTTTTATATGCTTTTTCAGCACTTTCTACATCACTGAAGGATGCTATCAGAAAAACCAGTTTTGCCGTATCCAGTGACGATCTGAGACCCGCCATGATGGGTGTTTTTTTTGATATAGGAGAAGAAGAGAGCCGCATTGTGGCTACCGATGGACACCGCCTGGTCCGTCTGGTTCGTTCTGATATCTCTGCCGCAAAGCCTGTTTCCTTTATTGCTCCTGAAAAAGCGCTTACGCTTGTCTCAAAGACTTTGGATGAAGCCGATTGTGAAATGGTGGTTACCGGCGATCATGTGAGTTTTCAGTCAGGAAAAACCTGTGTGATCACTCGTCTGATCAATGAGCAGTACCCAAAATATGAATCAGTTATTCCAAGAGAGAATGACAAAACGCTTAAGATCAACCGGGAGCAAATGCTTTCTACAGTCAAAAGAGTCTCTGTTTTTTCCAGCTCAACGACCCGGCAAGTTCGATTACAGTTGAAAATAGATGAGATTGTTATATCGGCCGAGGATTTAGACATGAGCAGTGAAGCCAGGGAGAGCATTGGATCGGAATATTCCGATGAGCCTATGGAAATCGGGTTTAATGCCAGGTACCTGATGGATGTGCTCAACAATATCGATGATCCCGAGGTGGTTTTTGAATTTTCCACACCGAATCGTGCCGGTATTGTAAGACCCTCCGACCAGGATGATCAGGAAGATATGTTGATGCTGGTAATGCCTGTTATGTTGAACAGCTACAGTTAGACATGAGATGACAAAACCGTCTCGCATCATCACGTTGACCACCGATTTCGGCAGTCAGGATTATTATGTAGGTGCGATGAAAGCGGTCATTTTGCAGATTTGTCCGGATATTCGTTTTGTTGATATTTCACATGATATTTCTCCTCAGGATATCATGGCGGGGGCATGGGTGCTGAAAAATACTGCTTTTCTGTATCCCGCCGGAACGATTCATCTTGCGGTGGTTGATCCCGGAGTAGGGGGTGAAAGGCGGCCAATACTGGCCAGAGTGAAGGACCAGTATTTTGTGGGACCTGATAACGGTCTATTCTCGCTGGTTGCCGAAAGTGAAAACTGCGAGTTGGTTGAGCTGACCAATCGGCGTTATTGGCGGGACGAAGTGTCAAATACGTTTCACGGCCGTGATATCTTTGCACCGGTGGCGGCGCATCTTTGCACGGGGGTCCCTTTTGCCATGTTTGGTGAAAAAAAATCGGAGTTAACCACTTACCGCTGGGCAAAACCCATTTACGACGACGAGGGAGTGCAAGGATGGGTCATGCATATTGACCGCTATGGCAACCTGGTTACAAATATCCCCGAGTCCGTTATTCAAGAGCACGTGAATAAAAATCGATATAAGATTTATGTTGGCAATACCATATTGAAAACAATCTCCTGCTCATTTTCCGATGTTCAGGACGGTGAGCCCGTGGCCTTGATAGGAAGCTCTGGAATGCTGGAGATTGCAATCAACAAAGGAAATGCCGGGCAGATGCTGGGAGTAGAAAAGGGAGCTCCGGTGTCTATGGTCATACAGAAAAGCAGTTTGTGAGGTTAAGTGTCACATCCGCTTCGGTGCAGAGATGCCGAGGATATTCAATCCACCGGCCAATACGTTTGCCGTGACACCAAGTAAACCGGTACGTGCCATGGCGAGATCTTCGTTTTCTCCGAGTATGCGGCAATCGTGATAAAAACGGTGAAAAGCTGTGGCAAGATCGTTCAAATAGGTGATCATTTTATGCGGCTCAAAGTTGGAGGCGGCAAGGTTGACGGTGTCCGGAAACTCCAGCACGCGTTTTACAAGAGAGACTTCCGCATCCTGTTTCAGCAGGGCAAAGTCCGGATACTTTTCCGGAAAGGTATACACCTCGTTTACTTTCCGCATAATGCTATGGATGCGGGCATGGGCATACTGAAGGTAGAAAACGGGATTTTTTTCCCCTGCTTGCCGGGCTTCAGCAATGTCAAACTCAAGATGAGTGCCGGGTGCCCGCATCAAGAAAAAGAACCGGGTTACATCCACCCCCACTTCATCCATCAACTCATCCAGTGTGACATAGTTGGCTTTTCGGGTACTCATTTTGTACGGCTTTCCATCCTTGACGATCGTAACAAACTGATAGACGATGACACGGATTCGGTCGCTGTCATAGCCGCAGGCCTTGA
>SLHZ01000350.1 GCA_007135895.1 Balneolales bacterium
AGAAAAGAAAACATGCAGATGGTCCGGAAGAAGACAACCCGCGAAATATACAAGGCAAACCGGGTACGTGTTGCACCTGCTTCACTGAGAAGCCTGGTTGTCTGGCTCCATAACATACGAAGCATGCATAATGTCGGTTCGGTATTCCGGTCCGCAGACGCCTTCGGAGTGGAACAGGTGGTACTTACCGGCTATACTCCCGTACCGCCGAGACCGGAGATTTCAAAGACGGCACTGGGGGCTGAAGAAAAAGTAAAATGGAGGCACTATCAGGATCCCTTTGCCATGATTCGCTGGTGCCGCGAAAACAACCTGCTTCTGGCCGGGTTGGAACAGACACACAGCAGCCGGGAGCTCAACGCTTTTCAGCCGGATACCGGCAGGCGCATCTGTCTCCTTTTTGGCAATGAGGTAACGGGAATTGAAAATGAGTTACTGACCTGTTGCGATCATTTGCTTGAAATCCCGCAGTACGGTCACAAGCATTCACTCAACATATCGGTTAGTGTTGGCATTGCCCTTTATCATTTTCTATTGTCCGCTTGCCCTGATAGCTGAATAAGCCGTATTTTCGGTTAAAACTCCCAAAATATCATGTGGTTCCCACTCCGGTCAGCGCGATCATGTCCAATTCTCAGGAGAGTACGGTTCGGCGTATCGGCTCCGATTCGGTGTATCTTCTTCATGCTCATTATCTTTGGGTTTGTCGCCTCTGTGATCAAACCGCATGATTCCATAGCCCGTTCATCACTTGATCGTGTCACTACGGTCGAACGTTCCGACGGTCTGGGTTATGTAATCCGTTTCCACATGACGAGCCGGCCGGATTCCTTCCATATCTGGCAACCCAACCCAAAGCTGATACAACTGGCCCTCTACAAGGATGGCATTGATCCGGAATCGATCCGCACCGGGAACAATAACGAAGAGGCTTTTGAGAGTTTTTTCTATCAGGACATTCAGGGTGGAATCGGGACGGACATCTACCTGCGGGAAGAGATCTATATGATTGCAGATGCCTACATGGACGCTAATGGCCGGGATCTTCTCATTGGGCTGACTGAGGCATCTCCCAACGATCTGGAAGTGCTGACCGACGGCATGTTTCCCATTTTCTGGGATGACCTGATGGAAGATATTGATACCACGCCGGATCTGGCCATGTATGATTGGGAGACACCGGCTGAGGGGGCGGACCGGGATCTTTTTGATGTGGGTGTTCCGATACAGGCCGAGCCATACCTGCAGCTGAACCGTATTGTCATTGATGCCGGTCACGGCGGGCGCGATCCTGGGGCTATCGGTTCCCGGGGAACCAGGGAGAAGGACGTGGCCCTTTCCGTGGCACTGAAACTGGGCAATTATATGAAACAGGACCCCACACTTTCACATATTGAAATTACCTATACCCGGACCGACGACACCTTCATACCGCTACAGGAGCGGGGGCAAATTGCCAACCGGGCCCGTGCCGATTTGTTCGTATCTATCCATGCCAACGCCAACCGCAACCGGCATGCGCATGGCACAGAGATCTATTTTCTGGGGATGCATCGAAGTCGTGAGGCCTTCGAAGTGATGAAGAAGGAGAACAACGCGATCCGTTTTGAAGCCGAAGACGAACGATCCGAAGAACTTACACCTGAACAACTGGCCATATACGAGCTTTCGAATATCGGTTTTATGGCAAGCAGCGAGCTGCTTGCTACAAAAATGGACCATCAGTTTGCCAACCGGGCCCGGCGCCGTTCCCGTGGGGTGAAGCAGGCCGGATTCATTGTCCTGTACCACGCATCCATGCCAGCCGTGCTGGTGGAACTGGGATACATCACCAACCCGCAGGAGGAACAGTTCCTGGTCAGTGATTACGGGCAGAACATCATGGCTTCGGCCATCATGCGGGCCATTCGTGATTACAAGGAGCGAATTGAGGGTTTTCAAAGCCGTCTGGAACCATGACTAATAAAAGAACCGTCACACCAGACCGCACCTTCATTTCAGGATCAGACATCATCCCCGGGGTAAAAAACATTCCCTGATGAATTATCCTTCCCCTATGAATCATCTTTCCCCGACTAAACATCTTTCCCCAACAAATCCTCTTTCCTGGAGTAATCATCCGTAAAATCCCCAAATATTTCCATTCGCTTCAAACATGTCTATGGAGAAACCTTTAATCATTGGTGTAGCCGGTGGCAGCGGCTCCGGAAAAACAACTGTTATTCAGCATATCGTCAACGAGATCGGTGAGGATAATCTGTCCCTGATCGCCCACGACGCCTACTACCGCGACCTCAAGCATTTGTCATTCGAAGAACGGGCACGACAGAATTTCGACCATCCGGCTTCACTGGAAACGGAACTGCTTATTCGTCACCTCAGAGCCCTGTGTTCGGGATACAGTATTGACTGTCCTATTTACGACTTCAACAACCATGTGCGCATGGAGAAGGCACTAAAGGTAACACCCAAGAAAATTATACTGGTCGACGGTATCCTGATTTTTTACGAAAAAGAGCTGCGCAAACAAATGGATATCAAGCTCTTTGTGGACACCGATGACGATATCCGGCTTCTCCGCCGGCTTCGAAGGGATATCACCGAGCGTGGGCGTTCCATTGAAGGAGTCCTGGACCAGTATGAAACATTTGTACGGCCCATGCACCTGGAATTTGTCGAACCTACCAAGCGCTATGCCGACATTATTATTCCACACGGCGGACAAAATCAGGTGGCTCTTCGAATGGTTAATGCGCTCATCTATGACAGGATACGCACCTGAAAAAAATCATTCGTCAAGTTGCTTCTTCCAGAATTCCCGCATGCCGGTGAGAACCAGGTGAGGATCTTTTTGAACGTTCCGGCTGGTTCTTGACGCCAGAAAAGCGGCATCCCCCCCGGTTAGCCAAAGTGAGGCCTCCGGGAACCGAAGCAGCGACTGTTGTACATGTGCTTCCCATGCGGCCAAAAACGTTCCGGCTGTTCCGGCCTGCAGTGCAGCTGTGGTAGAATCGGGAGGCCATGGATCCGGCACCTCCGGTTCAATGTCGAAAAGACCATCGGCTTTGCGGGCCAGGCAATCGATCAGCAAATGCAACCCCGGCATAATCACCCCTCCCAGAAAGACTCCCCTCTCGTCCATGATATCAATGGTACATGCCGTTCCGGCATCGGTCACAATCACCGGTACCGGTTCATGCTGGTGTTGACTCCAGGCTCCGAGACAAGCCAGATAACGGTCCACCCCCAATGTGTCGGGTGTACGGTACCGAATGGATGCACTCGGAAAAGAAGAGGTCTTCAAATAGTGTATCTTCGGCCCCTTGTGGTCAGTAAACAATCCCCGAAGCGATTCCTCCCGCACCCGTTTTTTGACAGAGGTAACCAGAAGCCAGTCAAAGTCCTTGCACAGCGCGTACAGCTCTTCCTCAAAATCTGAATCGGCATAATCCGGTGCTGAAAGGAATTTCCAGCGGCCATTGACGTATTCGGCCGCCTTTAAGCGCGTATTACCGGCATCGATATAGAGTACTTTTCTATTCATGATGGCAAGGTACGAAAATACCATTGACTGTTTCCAGTATCCGCCGAGCAAACGTTTCCGCAACCGGAATGGTTATACTGAAAAAATGATCCTGAAAAAGTTGTGTTTCTTGTATCTCTTCCCATGGTTACACAAAGCTTCACATATCATCTCTTTTCACCTGAAAATCTGTAAAAAAAGCATATATCAAAATGAATCTTGAAGGAAAAACAGCCATAGTAACCGGATCCAGCAGCGGAATCGGAGCGGAGTTCAGCAAAGCCCTTGTATCCAAGGGCTGTCGTGTCTACGGACTGGCCCGGCGTGCCGGACGTCTCGAAGAACTGAGGGAAACGCTGGGCGACCTGTTTGTACCGACAGCATTGGATATCACCGACTACGATGAGCTTGAGGATTGGAACCAAAAACAGTTCGGAAATTCCGCCAAATCGCATCAAAACGAAGCATCGGGTCCCGATATCCTTATCAACAATGCCGGACTTGGATATTTTGGCGATGTGGACAAAATGGAACCGGACAAATGGGATACACTGATCCAGACCAATCTGACGGCCATATTCCGGCTCACCCGGCTTGTGGTCCCCATGATGAAACAGAAAAACACCGTTTCCCACATCGTCAACATTTCATCGGTCGCCGGACTGATTGGAAATCCCGGTCTCACCGCCTACAATGCCACCAAATTCGGACTCAGGGGTTTCAGCGAAGCCCTCATGAAAGAGCTGCGCAATGAAAGAGTCAAGGTCACCTGCATCTATCCCGGTTCGATAGCTACTGAGTTTTTTGATGATATTGGCGGAACGCATGCCAATATGATGCGGTCTGAAGATGTGGCCAATACACTGATACATATTCTGGAAACGCCGGACAACTTCCTTATAGACGAGATCACACTGCGCCCTCTTGTTCCGAAAGCACCGGGTAAGTAACTTGCCGGCGGACCATTGCAACCGCATCATAACAACCTTTTTTTCTGTGAAAAATCAACCCTCCGGCCGGATCAGCAGCAGCCAGACCGTTTCATTGCTGATGGTGATGATTCTGACATCACTTTTATCAACCGGCTGCAGTCGCTCCGCCCCTGCCGATCTGATCGACGAGGATCTTTACATCGACTTGCTGGTGGAGGCACACCTGCTTTCCGTCATTCATCAGATATACGACGAACCGGAGATTCATGAGAAAGCCCGGCGACTGGTTCTGGGAAACTATAACATCAGTCCTGAGCAGTTCGACCGGAGTCACCGCTACTATTCACGGGATGTCGAAGCGCAGCAGGAAAGGCTCAAGGAGGCCCGGCGACGCCTCGAGGAAGAGCATTCCAGTGTAGCCGGACACTATTTTCGTGAGAAGGAGCGGCTCCGTGAATCACTAGTAGAATCAGAATAGTGAGAAGATCAGAGGAGAGGGAAGACTCAGGAAATTGGGAGGCTCAGGAGAAGAGGCTGGCTCTGGGCATCGAACAGCTCAGAGCAACGTGAAGCAACCGGTGCCCTGTAACAGTAGCAGAAGCTGACAAATCATGAGGCTCAGGGCAGACGGTAACGCTGACTGCCGTCATCAGGGCGGCAGATCAGTTCCTCCCTGAGCATATCCGACAATACCTGTTTAAGATGCATGCGCGGCCATTGGGTCTTTTGCAACAGCTGCTTAAAGTCCATCGCTTCACTTTCCAGTATCTTGCTGATGGTCCGGACATCCCCGGAAAGTGTTCCTGCCTTTTTTTCTGAGCGGCAGTTGTCACAAGTGCCGCATTTCTGCGGAACATTGGTTTCGCCAAAGTAGATCCGGATATAACGGCTGCGACAGCTTTTGGTCCGGACAAACCCGATCATGTAGTCCAGTTTTTTCAACAGCCTGTCCCGGTGTTCCAGGATGTTTTTTTCGGTCAGTTGAAATCGCTGATAACGCGGTTCCAAAAGATGGGCGACCGGCTCGTTGCGGATCAGGGAGTAGTTGAGCCATCCTTCATCTTGCAGCACCCGCAGTCCATTCTCCAGCATCTTGCCCGACATTTCCATCCGGGTTTTCAGATGCCTCTCTTCCATGTAGGTCATTTTTTGATAGACTTCCGGACCCATTATGCGTGACAATCGATCGATGAAGGCCTGCTTGGCGGGCTTGTTCAGACCCAGGGAACGCTCCTCCACAGCTTCACGGGAAAGCAAGAAGTGAATACCAACCCGGGGCTCATCCTGCTGTGCCATTTTCAATACACCCAACTGGTCGAGAATCCTCAGGCCGGACAGGATCATTCTTCCCGAAAAACCGGAACGGATACGTACCTGATCCAGATCGATTTTCTGCATCTCCTCCATGGCAGAACCGGATGCCAGGTTCCAGTGGTCACATACGGCATTATAGATCTTCTCGAGTTGCTGCCGGTCGGGCCAGGAGTCCAGAATAGCTTTCTTTGCCGCTTTAAGATCGGCTTCCCTGACAAGCAGAATGGGGTAGCTCTCCTTTCCGTCACGTCCGGCACGGCCTGCTTCCTGGTAATAGGCTTCGATGGACAGTGACATATCGTAGTGAACCACGAAACGACAGTCAGGCTTATCGATACCCATACCGAAGGCATTGGTGGCGGCAACCAGTGGCAGGCGGCTGTCAATCCACCGGTTCTGGATATCTTCGCGCTGTTCCGCAGTGAGACCGGCGTGATAGGGTTCACAGTGCCATCCCTGCCGGGTCAGCCAATCGGACAAGTGTTCGCAACCCGCACGGGTACCGGCATAGATGAGGCCGCTGCCTTTCGCACGCTGAAGTATTTTCTTCAGTCGTCTCTTTTTCTGTTCTCCGATGATGACCCACCACTGCAGGTTCGGGCGGTTGAAGCCCCGTGAAATTACCGCCGGTTCCTTCAGATCCAGTGCATGAACGATATCGCGGCGCACCTCCGGCGTGGCTGTAGCCGTCAGGGCCAGCCAGCGGATCCGGCCGGCTACCGGAGCCATCATTTCGGGTATTCTCCGGTATATGGGACGGAAATCATGTCCCCATTCCGAGATGCAGTGGGCTTCGTCGACCGCTATCAAGGAGAGCGACAGATCGGTTACCATATTCTGCCACAGCGGTGTTTCAAGACGCTCCGGAGCACAATAGAGAAGCTTGTACATGCCATTGCGCGCATTGATGAGGCGCTGTTCCACTTCGGACCTGGAGATGGTACTGTTGATGAATGTAGAAGGAACGCCTTTTTGCTGAAGCTGGAATACCTGATCCTGCATCAGGGCAACCAGCGGAGAGATAACCACTGTGAGACCTTCGAGAACAGTGGCGGGAACCTGGTAGCACAAGGATTTGCCTCCACCCGTTGGGAAGAGTACCAGGGTCGGTTCTCCCGAAAGCACCGAGCGTACCACTTCATCCTGACCGGGTCGGAAATCATCGAAACCCCAGTATTGTTTAAGGCTGGCGCGGGCTTTATCAAACAGCTCGTCGGTCATAACACATCTCTTTTCTGAAAAGATACGATAAATAGCAGTATCAGTGGCAAATAGCGGTATCAGTGACACCGACCATTGGTGCCAACCCAGTCACACATATCGGTCAATAACACTGTTCACCTGATATGGGTCACCAATACCGGTTAATGGAAGGACCTCTTCGCCAGTGTTTCCTTACCCGAAAACCTTCAGCTGATTTCACTGAGGGCTTTGACGTATTCACGGCGCATCTCGGCGATTGCCGTGATGGAGATTTCAGCCGGACAAACCGCTTCGCATTCCGCATAGTTGGAGCAGTCGCCGAACCCTTCTTCGGCCATTTTGTCCACCATCATCACCACCCTGCGCTTGCGTTCGGGTGACCCCTGGGGCAGGTGGGCGAGCTGGGCGATCTTGGCACCGGTAAACAGGGAGGCCGAGGAGTTGGGACAGGCAGCGATACAGGCTCCGCAACCGATACAGGCGGCATAGTCAAAGGCGATCTCGGAATGGTATTTATCGATGGGAAGGGAGTTGGCATCGGGTGCGGCACCGGTATTAACCGAAATGTAGCCACCGGCGGCCATGATGCGATCCATGCCTTCACGATCCACCACAAGATCCTTGATGATCGGAAAGGCCTTTGCCCTCCAGGGTTCAATCACAATCGTATCACCGTCCTTGTACTTGCGCATGTGAAGCTGGCAGACAGCCGTGGCGCTGTAGGGTCCGTGCGCCACACCATCCAGCACCAGGTTGCAGGATCCGCATATCCCCTCCCGGCAGTCATGATCAAATTCAACGGGTTCCTGACCCTCGTTCATCAGCCGTTCATTGAGCCAGTCCAGCATCTCCAGAAATGACATATCCGGATTGACATCGTCCATGGTGTAATCCACCAGTCTTCCCGGACTGTTTTCGCTTTCCTGTTTCCAGATTTTCAGGTGAATGGTCATCTTTTGATCACTCATTGATTCTGCTCCTATTCAATACTTGGTTGGATAAAAGGGTATGGTGCCTTCTCACTTGCAGCTCTTTTACTTGTAGCTGCGTTGTGTCGGGGTCACAAATTTGAAATCTAGTTCTTCCGCGTGTTTCAGCGGAGCTTTATCGTCTCCCCGGTATTCCCAGGCTGAGACATTGCTGAAGTTTTCATCGTCGCGCACGGCTTCCCCGTCTTCGGTCTGATGCTCCTCACGGAAGTGGCCACCGCAGGACTCTTCCCTGTCCAGCGCATCCCGGGCCATAAGCTCACCGAGCTCCATATAGTCGGCCACTCTGAGCGCATACTCCAGATACTTGTTGTAGGTGGCGCTTTCTCCGGGGATATTGACATTGCTCCAGTATTCTTCGCGCAGTTCAGCAATCCGCTGTATGGCCTGTTCCAGCCCCTCACGGTTGCGCGACATGCCCACATGATCCCACATGACCTGACCCAGTTCGCGGTGCAGATCCAGAACGGTCTTTTTCCCCTTGACAGCAAGCAGGCGGTTAATCCGGTCAACCGTCTCCTTCTCGGTTGTTTCAAAGGCTTCATGATCGGTGGAGACTTTGGTGGTATGGAGGTTTTCCGCCAGGTAGTCACCAAGGGTATAGGGTATGATGAAGTAGCCATCGGCAAGTCCCTGCATCAGGGCGCTGGCACCAAGCCGGTTGCCTCCATGATCGGCGAAATTGGCTTCGCCCAGGACATAGAGGCCGGGAATGGTCGTTGAAAGGTTGTAATCGACCCAGAGACCGCCCATGGTAAAATGAACAGCCGGGAAAATCCGCATGGGCACTTCATAGGGGTTTTCAGCGGTGATTTTCTCATACATGGCAAACAGGTTACCGTATCTGGCCTTGATGGTATCCACCCCGAATTGTGCGATGGCATCGCGGAAATCCAGATAGACCGCCAGGCCCGTTTTGCCGACACCGCGGCCTTCGTCGCACACATATTTGGCATTGCGGGAAGCCACATCCCGCGGTACCAGGTTGCCGAAACTCGGATAGCGTCGCTCCAGGAAATAATCCCGCTCCTCTTCGGGAATATCAGCGGGATGACGCTTGTCATTTTTCTTTTTCGATACCCAGACCCTTCCGTCATTGCGCAGGCTTTCACTCATGAGGGTGAGTTTGGACTGGTACAATCCCGATACGGGAATACAGGTCGGGTGTATCTGGGTGAAGCTGGGGTTTCCGAACATGGCACCTCTTTTGTAGCAGCGCCATACGGCGGTGCCGTTGGAGTTCTTGGCCATGGTCGACAGATAGTAGACATTACCGTATCCTCCGGTACACAGCAGAACGGCATCACCGGCATAGCGCTCGATCTGTCCGCTTACCAGATTGCGGACAATCAGACCCCGGGCCTTGCCGTCTATCTTGACCAGGTCGAGCATCTCGCGGCGGGGCAGCATTTTGACCTTGCCGGAGTGAACCTGGCGCATCATGGCCGAATAGGCACCGAGCAGCAACTGCTGTCCGGTCTGACCGCGGGCATAAAACGTACGGCTTACCTGGGCCCCGCCAAAAGAGCGATTGTCGAGCAGTCCGCCATACTCCCGGGCAAAGGGCACACCCTGAGCCACACACTGGTCGATGATGTTGTTACTGACCTGGGCCAGTCGATAGACACTGGCTTCACGGGACCGGTAGTCACCGCCCTTGATGGTATCGTGAAAGAGACGCCAGACATTGTCGCCGTCATTGACATAGTTCTTGGCGGCATTAATACCTCCCTGTGCCGCGATACTGTGCGCACGCCGGGCTGAATCCTGGATACAGAAAATGGTGACGTTATAGCCCAGTTCCGCCAGGGATGCGGCAGCCGAAGCACCGGCCAGGCCGGTACCGACAATGAGGACGTGAAATTTCCGCTTGTTTGCAGGGTTGACCAGCCGCAAGTTGTTTTTATGAAGATCCCATATTTCATGAAGATCTCCTTCGGGGACTTTTGAATTCAATATTCCGTTTTTTGTTGCAGTCATAATAGCTTACTCCGGTTATGCCAGTCTTAAGAGAGGAACTGTCCGATATAAATACTCACAGGCAGGCCGATAAACCCGATGGCCACTACCAGTGCCAGCACATAGGCAATGGTATAGATGGTGGGATTCGTTTTCCGGGACATCCAGCCCAGCGACTGAAAGGCGCTCCAGATTCCGTGCCGCAGATGCATGCCAAGCAATACCATGATCACCACGTAATAGACCGTGTAGACCGGCTGCTGGAACACCTCTGTCAGACGGGCGTGCACATCGTGCATCGCCACCCCATTTACTTCTGTTGGCTTAAAATCATACAAGGCAAACGTATAGAGGTGAGTGAAGACGAACAGCAGCAAGAGGACTCCGGTCAGGATCATGGAGCGAGAACTCCATGTCTTCCTGCTGAGCCCGCCTCGTGTGGCCTCAACCGTGTAGTGGATGGGTGTGGTCTTTTTGCTGTCCAGCCAGATGGAAATACCCAGCCAGACATGGTAGACGAAAAAGACCAGCAGACCCAGCCGGACAATCCACAGCAACGGTTCAAGCTGGTGCAGGGTGTGCGAGTATAGATTGATCGCGTCGGCTCCGGCAAAATAGGAGAGATTGCCGAGCAGGTGGACCATGATGAACAGGACCAGGCCCAGACCTGTCACTCCTGTTGCTATCTTGCGGCCCACTTGCGATTTGAGGAAAGTGGCTGCTTTAGACATAGAGGTAAATACTTGTTTAGGGCAGAAGGAAGAAAAATGATGATAGGTCAGTGTCAATATAATCTTTCTGAAATATTTATGAAATTTTATCAATAATTGACTTTTTTTTTATGCTTATTTATACCAACTCTACATAAGGAAGACAGCCTCCACCGTTTAATGGATTCATTGTTTAAAAGGATTCCTTTTTTCTGTGTATGTTTCAGCAGATGCAGAAGTCATGATGGCACAGATGCAGAAGTCATGATGACACAGATTCAGAAGTCATGATGACACAGATGCAGAAGCTATGATGACACAGATGCAGAAGTCATGATGGCACAGATGCAGAAGTCATG
>SLHZ01000085.1 GCA_007135895.1 Balneolales bacterium
GGTGTGTTTGGCAGCCTGCTGCGTACTTGCGTGTTTCAAAAATCAGTGGTATGATTGGCAGCCTGCTGCGCACCGGCGTGTTTCAAAAATCAGTGATGTGTTTAACAAGTTAAAGTATGTTTCGACGTTTAGACCCGTTTTTTTGTAGACTCCCAAGGTAAGAAATTAATTGCACACTTTTGTTTTCTCAAACCATTTTCAAACGCAGCCAGCCCCCAGATAACACACCGTTGCAATTATACGGTGCCGATTCCATTACCGATAATCCGCAGAGGATGATCCGCACCTCTTCAGGTACCCCTATTCTTATTTAAATGTAGAAAAGCTGTGGATAAATAGTCCCGGTTTTACTTTATTTCCACCTCGAAAAAGTCTAATTTGCCCCATCTGTATATGTGGCACTACGGTTCACTTGACGGGGTTGCTCAAATGCGGCTAAGTCAGGGTTTTTATTACACAGGCATGTTCTAATATCACGACACTTCTCAATGATTTCTGGAATCAGGAAAACGACTCTACTCTTTTTGTTCTTCTTTTCGGTTCTGCTTTTTTCAGCCGTCCCATCCCAATCGCAACAACAGTTTGACCGAAGAGCTGTTGAAGTCAGTAATCTCGGGCTCTCCATTACCAATGTTGGGACCTTTGGACGTCCCAATGTCCGGAATCAACCCATTGGATTGCCCAGCATGGAGTATCCGCGCGGAACCGGAACAGAGCACCTGTTCGAGGCCGGACTGTGGCTGGGTGCCAGGGTGGGAGGTGCGGTACTTGTATCCACAGGTGCCGTGACCGATGCATCGGGCTATCAGACCGGTAAAGGCGGTTTTGAATTTACCAATGACGGGCTTCGGATCGAAGAACGCTCCACGTTTCCCGATTCGGAATTTTTCTCACCGATGGCCGTAAGTCATCAGGATCTGGTGGCGCGTTTTACCGACCGGAACACCACCATCAATGGCGTCCCGATCAGGGAGCATGACCAACCCCTGTTCGCCGATGTACAGCTGGAGAGCTACAACTGGAACTTCGGGTTTGCCGAAGGCCTTAGCATCCTTCGCTATGACATCACCAACAACAGCGATGATATATGGGAAGATCTCTATGTGGGCATGTACTCCGATCTGGTTGCCCGGAATGTGAATACTACCACTGATGTGGGATCCGACTTCTTCAATAAAGGCGGTCTCGGTTTTCTGGACTCACTGGGTCGTGCGGACGGGGGATCGCCCCTGCACGCCCTCTATGTCTTCGATGCCGGCTCCACCGATGACCCCAGCATCAATACCTACGGCGCCAGCGTCATTCTGGGATCAGAGTACCGGGATATCGAATTCCATCCCCGCTACGAGCGTCTCCATCGCACTCAGCTCGATGATATGGGATTCGACGCGCCGCATGTCAATCCGGCGTTCTGGCTTTTTTCCGCCGGTTCGGGAATCTTCAACCGTCCGGGTGATGACCTGGAACGATACAACCGCATGGCCACGCCCTGGCCCATCAACCAGTATCGTGAACAGCTTCGTACCGACGGACAAACCTCCCAGGGCAATTACATACAGCTGCTCTCGATCGGACCCTTTCCCGAGGTGCTGCCCGGCGAAACCGTAACAGTTTACATGGCTTTCGTCGCCGCACTCAAACCCGAGGATTTTCAGGGACTGGAAGGCAAACCCATCGATAACGTCGACAGCCGTGTTCATCTGGTGGAAGCCATCGACTGGGCCTATCGTATCTTTGAAGGTCAGTACGATACCCTCTCGGGCAACAGAGAGCGGTACCTGGTGCCTGAACCCCCCGATGTGCCCCGCCTCAGAGTGGAACTTGACGAAGGAAGCGCCACGCTGTACTGGGACCGGCGTGCCGAGGAGACCATTGATCCCATATCCGGAGAAAAGGATTTTGCCGGATACCGAATCTACCGTTCCAGCGTTGGCGATGACCTCCGTGGCGCCCTTGCCAACCGACAGCTCATTCGCGAGTTCGACACGGTGGATTCACCTATCGGGTACAATACCGGATTTGACGAGATCTTCATACCTGACGGACCCGTTATCTTCCCCGATGATCCCGTGGAATACTGGTACCGCTATCGTATTGATGGCATGCTCAGCGGCTGGCAGTACAGTTTCTCGGTAACGGCCTTCGACTGGGGCGGTGAAGGAGTTGGTTCGCTTGAAACCAGCCAGGCCGCAAATGCCGTTTACGTCTTCCCCGGAGCCCAGCCCAATGTCGGCCTTGAACACCCTGTAGGTGTCTATCCCAACCCCTACCGCGTCAGCGCATCCTGGGACGGAGGAACCTCATTCACCCGAAAAATCACCTTTTTCAACCTGCCGCCCAACGCCGAACTGACCGTTTACACCCTGGCCGGCGAGGTCGTCGCCCGGAAACGACATCACTCGGAAACCTATCGGGGTGACATCCGATGGTTTGACAATCTCAGTGACGACAACAGGGTCATGTCGGGCGGGGAGCACCACTGGGACCTGCTCTCCGATGCCAATCAGGACCTGACTACCGGTCTTTATCTTTTCACCGTGAAGGATCTCGACGGAGGTAAAATTCAGCGTGGCCGTTTTGCCATCATAAAGTGAAAACCTTTCATGAAGTTGATGCCACTTGCGCCATCCAAGCCCACATTTTTCGCAAAATCAGAATAACTACCACACAAACATACAACAAAACCTGACGTTCATTCATGAAATGTCCATGACCGCAATCCTGTCACACAGGTGCATGATTATAAACGTCATGGACACTCCATCTGACCGCTTGAATCCAAAAA
>SLHZ01000134.1 GCA_007135895.1 Balneolales bacterium
CAGGAAGCTCAGGAAATGGCCCGGGAGGCGATAAAAAGCATGCGTTTTGGAGAACGCGGGCTTGATTATTACTGGATCAATGACTTCGGACCACGAATGATCATGCATCCGTTCCGGCCGGATCTGGACGGACAGGACCTCTCCAACATACAGGACCCGGACGGACTCCGCTTGTTTGTTGAGTTTGTGCGTGTCTGCCAGAGAGACGGCAGCGGTTTTGTGCCGTATCTATGGCAGTACTATGATGATACGGGAAGAGTGGAGCCCAAGATTTCCTATGTGGCGGAATTTGCCCCATGGCAGTGGATTATTGGGACCGGAGTGTATGTCAACGATGTCAGGGAGGCGGTCTGGAATGCCGGCTTTCTGCTGGCCATCATCTCGCTGGCCGCTATCGGGGTGGCCCTGCTGATTACGGTTTTGTTTTCCCGAAACCTCAGCAGGCGCCTTCAGCGTACCTCATCCGGCATAAAGGCGGTATCGGAACAGGTAGAATCCGCATCCGGTGAAGTATCCGATGCCAGTCAGTCCCTGGCACAGGGCGCCAGCGAACAGGCGTCCAGTCTTGAGGAAGCCTCGGCATCACATGAACAGCTGCATGTCATGACCAAGCAGAACGCTGAAAATGCCCAGCAGGCCAATAATCTCATGGAAAAAACACGCGGCCTCCTTTCGCATACGCTCGAGGAGATGGAGAAGATGAAAGGCCAGATATTGCGCATTCAGGATTCAACCAACCAGACAGTGGCTATCGTAAAAACGATCGACGAAATAGCATTTCAAACGAATCTTCTGGCATTGAATGCCGCCGTAGAGGCGGCACGAGCCGGTGATGCCGGAAAAGGTTTTGCTGTTGTTGCTGAGGAGGTGCGTTCTCTGGCTCAAAGAAGCTCGGAAGCCGCTAGTAATACGACAGCGCTGATCGAGGAATCACAGGGAAACGCGACTTCGGGGGTTACCATCACCGAGGCACTCGGGAAATCGCTGGAGGATGTTGTGGAGAATGCCGCGAAAGTTGCCACACTGGTCACAGAGATTACCGCGGCATCAAAAGAGCAGGCCATCGGACTCGGGCAGGTCAATGACGCCGTATCAGAAATGGATAAGGTGGTACAAATGAATGCAGCGAATGCCGAAGAAACAGCCAGCGCCAGCGAGGAACTGTCCGCACAGGCGGTTGAACTGAATCACATGGTGGCCGGACTCCAGGCAATAATAGAGGGCGAAAAAGAGGATGACGACAACAACGACAGAAGAAGAAGACTTTTGGCCGACCGGAAAGAATCAAAAGAGTAATGACCAGTTACGAGCCATAAGGTAACTGTAGTATCAAGGAACATTGTGTTGTTCAAAAAAAAGGTATTGGCCTGTGGTTGGCCGATACCTTTTTTCTGTTTTTCCAAGATGCAGCACCCTGATGATGTATCAGGATCATACTATTTTAGAAGAAGAACCATGCACCTGCGAGGATCCGGTAGTTTGTAACATCTCTGGTTTTGTCGACCGTCCCGTCGGATTTGAAGTCTCCATACGCGGCTGTGGTGACATCCAGTTCAAGAGAAAAACGTACCGGGCCCGACTGGATTTGCGCTCTGGGTGCTATGCGGTATAAATAATCAATGTCCATACCGCGGGCAAAGCCCTGAACACGGATGATATTGTCTTCATCTGTTCCCAGGTTTCTTGAGAATCCGGTATAAAGACCCAACTCAAATCGTGTATTTTCAGGATTTCCCATGAAACCGGTCGTAAGATCATGCCAGGCACTAACCGTTCGGTATGGAACCAATGTTTTGCCATCGCTGTGCAGAGCCACCCCACCCAGCAGCATATGATCCATCAGATTCTCACCGTATATGAAATAGCTTTTACTGGTGATGGGACCCACGGGAATATTCAGATAACCAAATCCCGCGATACTGTTTACGGGATCGTACTGCTGAGGATCAATGTCGATCCTTTTAAAATCGATACCGGCTCCACCCAGTATGCTTCCGGCAGAACCCTGAATTTGCGCATGCAGATTGGGAACTACGGCATTGCGAAGGGCCTGTGTGCCGCCCGGTCCTGACCCGTCACGGTGCGACATGGCCGCCAGGATGGCGGATAAAGATCCCATGGAATGGGTCAGGCGAACCTGAGGGTTTCTTGAAAAGGCCTGAAAAGGCGCACCGGTCGACAAGGAGACGGTGCCGGGAAATGATTGTGCAACAAAGAGCGGATGCCAGGTTTGTCCGACAAGCAGCTCGGTCTTGTCCCAGTCAAGCTTCAGGAAGGCGTGACGCATGCGCAGGGTATTAATGTTGCCTTCGGCCGAACCGAAAAAGGCTGTCTCAATAAAACCGGAACTCTTGGCTCCGAATGCGTCGGGACCGGTTATGCTGGTTCGAAGCCTCGTCTGTATGGAGATGATGTTGAATTGGGGATTACTGTTGATGTCCTTCCCTTCCGAGTCCCTCACTACATTGAGCGGAAAAAGCATGAATTGTCCATCTCGTGCCGATGCTGTATTACGGGTGTCAAAATAGAGATCCGTTTTGACGTATCCCGAAAAAGAGATTGTTTTGTCTGTGGCTACAGCTTGTCCGCTATATAAGGCCGGGTGGAAAAAGAAAAACAGAATAGTGCCCGCCAGGATCAGAATGTGTTCTGTTGACAGATTGCGATTCTTTTTTGTGTAGAAATTTGATTTCATAATAATGCCCCTCATATAGGTTACTATTGGTATGCCCTCTCTCGTTATCGGACAAATCGTTCAAAAAACAAGTTTTTGCAAA
>SLHZ01000041.1 GCA_007135895.1 Balneolales bacterium
AGGTCATGAATCAGAAAGTCCGGCGCAAAGGAAGAGCTGTCGGGATAGCTGACCTCCGGGTACGCTTCGATGCCGCTGATCCTTATGTGGTAGGAGAACAGGTCGCCGGTTCCGAGGGTGTCGCTGTCCAGTGCGCCGACAGCGCGTTGTGCCATGGCGCTACCCGCCCACCCGGCCAGAAAGATCAGATGCCAGATGACGACTGTAAGGAAACGGGTTGTATGATCAGCAGAGGGGGACACGTTCAATAGCGGTTCAGACGCCGGCGGAAGAAGGTCATTACGGGTTCAATATACGAAGTGTTGGTTTTAAGGGTGATGGAGTCGATACGATGGCGCAGGAAGAGTTTCTGAAGCCGCTCCATTCGGTTTATCCGGCGTTTCCGGTATTGCTCCCTGACAGACCTGCTGGAACTGTCAATCACACGGAATGTTCCTGTCTCGGAGTCGCGCAGCGGCATCAGGCCCAGGTCGGGCAGTTCCTGCTCAAGCGGATCATCGATCCGAATGCATACGAAATCATGCTTTCTGTTGGCAATACGCAGCGTCTTTTCATATCCGGATGACTGAAAGTCACTGATCAGTATGAAGATAGAGCGTCTTCGCAGGAGTTTGCTGACGTAGCTGACGGCATTTCCAATATCGGTTCCCCGGCCCGAAGGCTCTGTAGTCAAGAGTTCCTGAATAAGACGCAAGACATGGGCGCGCCCTTTCCGTGGTGGAATTACTTTTTCGATCTTGTCGGTAAAAAGGACGAGTCCGACCTTATCGTTATTCTTGGTAGCGCTGAACGCAAGAACAGCCGACAGCTCGGTCACCATATCCAGTTTTCGAGCGATCCCGCTGCCGAAATGTCCGCTCGGAGAGATATCGACACAGAGCATCAGGGTCTGTTCCCGCTCTTCTTCGTAGATTTTGATGTAGGGTTCCTGGCTTCTGGCAGTCACATTCCAGTCGATCTGCCGGACATCGTCGCCAAACTGGTAGGGCCGGACCTCCGAAAAGATCATTCCGCGTCCTTTAAAGGCGGACTGGTACTCGCCGCCGAACATGTCGTTCACCAGGCCGCGGGTGCGTATCTCGATACGCCGGATTTTACGGAAAAGTTCTCGCGAAAGCATAGCCCGTATAATACGGAATCAAGCAGTGAGAATTCAATCTATACCAGAGTAAAAAGAGCATGAATCCAAAAAGCTCTGAAAAGAAAAAAAGTCACGCCGGTAAACCGGAAGCAAATAGCTGTCAATGAAAAAAACCGGATGTGAAAGCGATTTATACAGGAAAAATTCAAATTCCCTTCATGTAATTTGAATACACTTCAGGCAGGCGGTTCCGGTACGGTTTGGGTATGTTTTTTGTGAATAGTTCGAAGCAGGATTTCTCCTGCCACTGGTCCGTAAAGGAATTCGCAACAGTGAGCATATGGTTCGGGAATCTTTGTATATTGACCCGAAAATCGGTGTACTATTTTTTTACATGGTGGCTCGTCTTCGATCTTGTCTTCGATACGGCCCGGTATGGCGGAAACCGCCGGTATGGCAGAAACCGAATAAAATTATTTATTCCTTACCATTGAATAATCCTGAGTATCATCTTTCATTTCTGAGTAACATCTTTTATTTCAACTTACCATAATTACTTTAACGGGGATAGAAATATGCTGATTGGAGTACCCAAGGAGATTAAATCTCACGAATACAGAGTGGCCCTGCTTCCTGCCGGAGCCCTGGAACTGACACGTCGCGGACATAAGGTCATTGTGGAGGCCGGAGCCGGGTTAGGCAGCGGCTTTTCCGATGATTATTATGTGGAATGTGGTGCGGAGATCGTGCCTGATGTGGAAAAGGTCTGGGCCGATGCCGAAATGATCCTGAAGGTCAAAGAACCGGTCGGACCCGAATACAAGCGTATGCGTGAAGGTCAGATCGTTTTTACGTACTTCCATTTTGCGGCCAGTGAAGAGCTCACCCGTGCCACGATGGACTCCCGTTGTGTGGCCATTGCCTATGAAACCGTCGAGAAGGCCGACCGCTCTCTGCCGTTGCTGATCCCGATGAGTGAAGTAGCCGGCCGCATGTCGGTCCAGCAGGGTGCCAAATACCTGGAAAAAGCACAAGGCGGACGCGGGGTGCTGCTGGGTGGTATTCCCGGTGTGAAACCCGGCAATGTGCTTGTTCTGGGTGGTGGTATTGTTGGCGTGAATGCGGCCAAGATGGCGGCCGGTATGGGTGCCAATGTAACGATCATGGATATCAGCCTGCCTCGTTTGCGCTATCTCGATGACTTCATGCCCCGCAATGTCACGACCATCTATTCTTCCGAAGCCAACATCCGGGCCATGCTGCCCGATCTGGATCTGGTGATTGGTGGGGTACTTATCCCCGGTGCCAAAGCTCCCAAGCTCATTACTCGTGACATGCTCAAGTTGCTCCGGCCCGGATCTGTCATTGTGGATGTGGCTATTGACCAGGGCGGGTGTATTGAAACCGCCAAGCCCACCACGCATGATAAACCGGTCTATGTAGTGGATGACGTGATCCATTACTGTGTGGCGAATATGCCCGGCGCCGTTCCGTTTACCTCCACTACCGGTCTTACCAATGCCACCCTGCCCTATACCATGCAGATCGCTGAAAAAGGCTGGAAGAAAGCCATCAGTGAAAACCATGAACTCGAAGAAGGTGACGTGATCAAGATTGTGAGCACTGCCAGTTAACTCAATGGGCGGAACCAGACGCTCACAACCAGGATCGCGAGAAAGACGTACGAG
>SLHZ01000110.1 GCA_007135895.1 Balneolales bacterium
ATTACAGTCAAAATTTGCACGAAATCCTGTTCCTGTGGCAGGGTGGTCTGGCCAGTCATGGTGCCGCGGTCGGTATTCTTCTCTCACTCTGGCTTTTCATAAGGAACCATCGCGGGATCACCTTTTTCTGGCTGACCGATACATTGAGTATGCCGGTCATTCTGGGGGGCGCATTTATTCGTACCGGGAACTTCTTCAACTCCGAGATCTACGGACTGCCCACGGAGCTTCCCTGGGCCGTTATTTTCGCCCGGATTGATCTTCTGCCCCGTCATCCGACCATGCTTTACGAGGCCTTGATCTGTCTGGTTATCCTGGCAACTCTGGCGATACTCTACCGGTATTACCGCAACCGGCCACCAGAGGGTCTTTTAACCGCTGTATTCATGATCATGTTATTCACCAGCCGGTTTTTTGTCGAATACACCAAGGTAGAGCAGGCTCCGTTCACGGAGACCTGGCTTTTCGGCATGGGTCAGCTGCTGAGTATTCCGTTCATCCTGTTCGGCATATGGGTGCTTCGCGCAAAAGTATTCAAAGCTTCAGACCGGCTTTCTGATCCGGAAAAAGATGCTGTTCCCAAATAATCATTATTATTGAATCATATGTTAGTTATTCCAGCTGTTGATCTGTACGATGGTCAGATCGTCCGTCTTGAAAAAGGGGACTACAATAAAATCACGGTATACTCAAGTGACCCGGTCTCTTTTATCCGGCAGTTCCGGGAGGCCGGGTTCAGTTACATCCACATTGTGGACCTCAACGGGGCTCGTGAAGGCCGTTTTGTCAACCTTCCGGTCATTGAAAGCATCATCAATGAAACCGGGCTGGGTGTTCAATGCGGTGGCGGGATACGCAGCCGGCAGGATATCAGTATTCTATTGTCAGCCGGTGTCACACGCATTGTGAGCAGCTCCATGGCCGTACAGCGGCCTGACGAGTGGCTGGCCTCGCTCGATATATACGGCAGTGACACCTGCATCCTGGGCCTGGATATCAAAAAGGGCAAAATGGCTTACGGAGGCTGGGAGGAAACCGTTGATGAAAGCGCGATGGACTTTCTCGGGAGCATGGTTCGTCTGGGTGTTACCAAGATCCTGTGCACCGATGTCTCCCGGGACGGCATGCTGACCGGTGTCAATTCCGGCCTCTACAACACTATTTCACAGCGATATCCGCAAGTGCGCATCATCGCTTCCGGCGGAGTGGCCGATGAGGAAGATTTGCGGCAACTGGCTATTGACGGCCTCTATGGTGTTGTCGTGGGCCGCGCATTTTACGAAAAGAAGCTTTCTCTCGAGAAGATGATCTCTTTTCACGTACCTGAGAACGAATAATACCGGAAAACATTTAATCCCGGAGAATATTTAATCCCGGACCCATTATGCTGGCAAAACGTATCATACCCTGTCTGGACATTAAAAACGGACGTACTGTGAAGGGCGTCAATTTTGTGGGACTGGTGGATGCCGGGGATCCTGTGGAGCTGGCCGAGCGCTATTCGGAGGAGGGTGCCGACGAACTGATATTCCTGGACATTACCGCCACCAATGAAAAACGCAAGACTCTGGTATCGATGGTCCGTGATATTGCCCGCCACATCCGGATCCCATTCACGGTAGGTGGCGGCATTGGAAGCACCCGGGAAATAGAGGAACTCCTGCACGCCGGTGCAGACAAGATTTCATTGAACAGCCGTATTGCCAATCGACCGGAACTCATAACCGAAGCCGCCGATCAGTTTGGATCTCAGTGTGTGGTCGCGGCCATAGACGCCAAAAGGACCGGGCCGTCATGGAATGTTTATATAAATGCCGGACAGAAAGACACCGGTATGGATACCCTGGAATGGTGCCGCGAGGTGGCAGACCGGGGTGCCGGGGAAATCCTGTTGACGAGCATGGACTGCGACGGCACGAAATCCGGATTTGACAATGAGCTGCTTTCGCTTGTCTCCTCTGCCGTATCCATCCCGCTCATCGCGAGTGGCGGGGCCGGCACCATAGAGCACTGCATAGATGCCGTTACCATTGGCAAAGCCGATGCCGTGCTGGCGGCGAGCATCTTCCATTTCAGGGAAATTGAAATCCGGGATCTCAAAGAATCCATGCACCGGGCGGGCATCCCTGTCAGGCTCTGAACCTGCAAATAATCCGGTCATTTGTCCGGCCAGCTTTTCGACCATCTTTCCGGTCATATTGTTAACTTGTTCCTGGCATGGCTTTGGCCAGTTAACCTTCGATCCAACCCTGACAATTCCACATGTCGAAAAACAACCCTCTTTTATCTGCTGACGACATTGTTTTTTCAACCGCCGACGGGCTTATTCCAGCGGTGATACAAGATCATCGAACCAGACAGGTCCTGATGCTTGGCTATATGAACCGCCGGGCACTGGAGCAGACGATAGCAACCGGGTTTGTGACTTTTTTCAGCCGATCCAAAAAGAGACTGTGGATGAAAGGCGAAGAATCGGGCAACACCCTGAAAGTGATTTGGATACAAAAGGACTGCGACCGCGACGCCCTGCTGATTGCGGCGGATCCCGCCGGACCGACCTGTCATACGGGACAAACCTCCTGTTTTCACGATTATGACGGCGAACCGGAGGCCACCGGGACCGAAGCCACTACTGCTGATTCCATGGCTCATCCCGGTCTCTCTTTTCTGCCGGAACTGGAGCGGCTGCTCATCCAACGTAAAACCGAACTCCCGGAAGCCTCCTATACCAGCAAAATGTTCCGGTCCGGTCGTGACAAACTGGCCCA
>SLHZ01000238.1 GCA_007135895.1 Balneolales bacterium
CCTCCCAGAAATCCTCCGATCAACACCCCCAGAACGAAAATCATGTTCCACAGACCCTCGGACTTCCAGTCATACTGAAAAAACGGGAGCTTGCCCGGCACAAAAGCGGCACAGGTATGGCGCAGACTGGATGATATGCCAAATTGCTTGTTGCCAATGAAAAGCAGCAACGGAATAATCAGACCTATGACAGGTCCGGCCACATACCAGGGCCATGGTTGAGTCAGCCAATCAAACATAAGTATCTGTTATTTATCTGTGTTTTTATTACTCTACCCCGACTGGATCATCAAGTCGGAATTACTGGATCATCAAGTCGGGATTGAAATCTATTTATATAAATAACTAAATGTATAAAAAAGTTCCCTGTCTTTGCCTGACTGTAATAATGGGGCTGATCTCTGGGTGGGACAGCCGGCGGTTACCGGTTGCCGTCAACGGTTTCCGGTAAAAGTATGTCGTCAGCGTATGCCGTCAGGATAGTATATGTGACGGCAAGACGGATGTGACGGTAAGATGGTGCATGGGGCTGCGGTAAAAAAACGCAAGCAGGCGCCATGCACCGGCCGACAACTCAATTGGACAGACGGAATGTAATGGGCAGCGAGTAGCGCACACGTACAGGACGGCCACGCTGTCGTCCGGGGGTGAATTCGACTTGTTTCACAGCTTCAATGGCCGCTTCATCGCAACCGCCGCCAATACCGCGAACTACCACCGGATCTACAACTTGTCCATTTTCATCGATAATAAACTGAACAATGACACGGCCCTCGATTCCGGCCTGCCGTGCTATTTCAGGATATCTGAGATTTCGGTAGATGGCTTCCATCCCGCCTTTAAGCTGGGGCATATCCTCGACAATAGTGAAAATCTCGGGCTCTTCATCTTCCTCTTCTTCATCCGGTGCAGGAGGCGGAGGCAGATCCAGGGGAGCATCCAGGTCGATCTCCGTGTCCAGATCAAAGAAAATATCCTCAATGATTTCATCATCGGGTACCGGCTCGGGAGAAGGCGGACGCGGAGGCGGGGGCGGAGTGGCTTGCTGCTCTGTTTGAATAATTTCCTCCATTTCTATAATCTCCTGTTCCACTTCCACTATCTCAAACTCTGCTCCCGGCTGCCAGTTGACGCGAAACATGGCAATGAGAATAGTCAGTGTTACAATGAAGCCAATCTGCAAATTGATCATGTAATATTTGTGCAAATTGACCTTTGGCTTCTTTCGTTCGAGAATACTCATGTCTTAACTCCCGGATTTACATTGGGATTATGCCTGGCTTGAATGATGATCACATAAGAGCCGCAAGGTTTTATTCCGCAAAATACAAAAAAAACATTAAGCAACCGCTTTTTTTTGACTTCGGACCAGCTCTTCGGGGCACCTCATCCGAACAAGTCATTTATTACCAGATAACAAACAAATACGTCCGTTATGTTAAAAACGCATCGAACGTTATGTTGAAAACGCATCGAAATTTTTTTTCGTCTGTAAAGGCAGATTATCCGTATCATAACGGTCCGGTTGCAGGCGTTAACCAGCAATAAATCATGACACTGGAATCATGCCCCGGATCCATCCGGAATAAAACGATACACTATCATGGTCCGTACCGATTACCTGGTTGATAAATACAGCAGACAGGCCCCTCGTTACACCTCCTATCCTCCGGCGCCTCATTTCCAGGAGACGGACGACACGGATCGCGCCATCTCCGCCATACGGCAGCGCAACACTTCTCGCCGCTCCATCTCCCTCTACGTGCATATACCTTTCTGCGCTTCGCTTTGCTGGTACTGTGCCTGCACCAGGGTCATCACCCGCAAACAGGGGGACAGCCGCATTTATCTTGATCGTCTGTTCAACGAGATGCGGAATATGTCGGAACATATGCATTCCGGTAACCGGGTCGTCCAGATCCATTTTGGCGGCGGATCACCCACTTTTCTGACCCCTTCCGAAATACGCGAAACGGGGAAACGGATACGTTCCTTTTTCAACGTCGATAAAAAAGCCGAGTTTGCCTTTGAAATTGATCCGCGCCGGCTGACCCGTGACCATGTGGCGGCGCTGGCCGAAATCGGCTGCAACCGGGCTTCTGTAGGCATTCAGGATGTCCATGATGAGGTTCAGCGTGCCATTCACCGCATTCAGCCGATGGACCTGAACGAAAAAGTGATCGGGTGGTTGCGCGACGAAGGTATCCGGGCCATTAACATGGATCTCATTTATGGCCTGCCTTACCAGAACCGTGAGACATTCCGCCAGACCATTGATGCTGTGCTTGCGCTCGACCCCGACCGGCTTGCCGTTTTCAATTACGCTCACGTTCCATGGATGATGCCATCCCAGAAACTCATGGATCGCTTTCCCATGCCCGATGCGCAGGAAAAGTTTGCCATGCTTGAGATGATGACCGGCCACCTGACTCATTCGGGCTACCGGTACATAGGCCTCGACCATTTTGCCAAAAATGAGGACGAGCTATCCGTCGCTCAGAAAAACGGCACGCTGCAGCGCAATTTCCAGGGGTACAGTACGCGCTCCAACTCGGATATCTACGGTTTCGGTATGTCTTCCATATCACAAATCGGGTCCATGTACCTGCAGTCGGTCAAGGAACTGGACCGTTATTACGAGCGGGTGGAAGAGGGCCGTCCACCCTGGTTCAAAGCATGTTATCTCAACAGGGACGATGAAATCCGGCGCGATACGATCATGAGGCTGATGTGTGACCTTCAC
>SLHZ01000287.1 GCA_007135895.1 Balneolales bacterium
AAGAATTCATCGGGTCCGTCAAGATAACCGAACACGCGCGTTCGCATCTGAATACGCTGTGAAGCGAGCATAAAACCGTAGCGCAGTTCCGCCTCCATGGAGTGGTTGTGAAACTGATCGTAAATAGGAATGAGTGTCCCGTCCCGTATGTCATAAGAGTCGAGCAGTTCGCTTGGTTCATACCGGTAGCGTATGATGCCTCTCCAACCTAAGGGGGCGATATCACGATGCGGTTCCGGATACGTGAGATTGAAGATCCAGGCCGTTGTCCAGGTAGAACCCGAATAATAGCGTGAAGTCGATCCCGGGATCTCCTGCCGGTACTCCCTTGAATAGAATGATTCGGTGGATACCCGGTAAGGGCTGTAGTGATAGCCGAGTTCAAGCAGGCTCCAGCGATTCAGCTTGCTGATAAGGCTGACCTCCAGCTGCCACATGTTGTAGGCGATATCGGTGGCGGTGGTATCCGGCAGACAGGCTGTACAGGGGAACTCCTCAATCTGGAGGCCATCCTGTACGTTTCTCCTGATATTGAAAAATGCCAGTGAGACGGTGGGAGACCAGTGCCGCTTGATGAACGGGAGTCCGGCATATTCCACTTCAAGGAACAGGTCGCGGTCCAGACTGACCAGCCTCCCGGGCGCAAAGAAATTGCTTACACCGTCACTGGAGCGTGATCCGGGGCCAAAGAGAGCACCACCGAAAATACTGAACCGTTCGCGCATCTCCCGTGATGCAAAGTAGGCGCCGGTTTTGAAGTCACGCCACATATTCGCGCCGAAGTCACCATATTCTCCGGATCTGAGCAGGGTGGTGTTGCTTCCACGCATACGGGAATAGGTATCAAGCCGGAAGACGGGATAAAACTGGAAAGAGGTAAACTGGTCTTCGTAGCGGTAGAGCTGCCGTTCAGACGATGAGCCTCTTGTCGGAAGCTGAAAAGTATAGGGTGTGTGTGCGCTGTTTTCCTTGACAGCGGATTTCAGCGGTTTGATATCCGTGTCGTCATAGTCATTGAGATTCCATGAGGAGTCATGTGCAGGATATCTCTGTGAATATCCCGCATCAGAAGCATGAAATGACGAGGTGACCACATCAAATATCATTTCAGTGAGATCCAATAAAGCGATTTTGTATCCGTCGGAGCGGTATTCTGAATAGAGGAGCAGCTCGTTTTCCGGATGGGGAGAGGGCATGAAGGCGCCTCCGGCGACGTTGGTGATCCGGTAAATCTGTTTGTCGGTAAAATCAAGGCGGTACACATTAAAAGCTCCGGAGATATCGGCACTGAAATAGAGGTAGCGCCCGTCGGGGCTCAGGACAGGATCTCTGAAATCGACGGATTCATCTGCAAGGACGGGTTCTGCCGGATAGGTCCTGCCGGGCTGATCCTCTCCGTAAGCTCGAAACAGGCCGGATGCGGGAAGCTCTATCTCTATTCGTCCGATATTCCGGTTTCCCGTGCTGGAGTAGGCGAAATAGATAGATTGGCCGGATGGATGCCATACCGGCCGGTAAACCTGTTCTCCATTCCGGAAATCAGTCAGCCGGATCAGAGAGTCTTTTTCGACATGATAGAGGAAGAGGTTGGTGGACCCGTCCTCGATTTTCCCGGCAACAATCGTTTTCCCGTCGGGACTCCATGCGGGATCCTGGAGCCGTTGGTTGCGGGTCAGCCGCCGGCTTTTTCCGGTTTCCATATCGTAGAGGTGGAGGTCCCTGTACTGTTCACCATAGCGGTTGAGGGATGCTCTGCTGTAGGCAATGCTGCTGCCGTCCGGGGAGAAGCTGAAAGAGGTCTCAAGGCGCCGGAGCAGGGTCTGGTTTAAATGACACGAAAACATGTGTTGGCCGCCGGTGCGGTGTTGCTGATTACCTCCTGATGCATGGAATCGGCGGGCGGACATATTGTTGTCCGGGTGGCTGGCCTGTTCGTAGATAAGGTTTTCAAAAGCCGTCGATTCAATGGCATGGCCAGTATCTTCGATATCTCTGAGGATAAGTTTGGCCACGGCGCTGTAAGTTTCCTTGTTGGAAAGGTAGGCCAGCTGCTTGCCATCGGGATGGAAAACCGGGTGCATATTGAAAAAACCTTTGGTTTCGACCCACGTCCGGTTGTCCGGCTGGCTGTCCCGGCCTTCCATAAAAATATCATAACGGGCTTTCCGGTCTGCGATCCAGTCATCAAAGAGCTCCGTTCCGGGAATACCGGTGGCCTGTTCAATGGCCTTGTCGACGTCATGGGTTCCCCGTTGGCTGAATATGCGCGTAATATCGGCCAGTGCCTGTTCTCCGAGACGTTCTGCTATGTAGCGGGTAAAATCAAAGCCCTGGTTATAGACAAGCTCTCTTTCAAGGGCTGTTTTGGAATAGAAGGTCCCCATCTTTTCCAGTCCCAGATAAGTGCCGTCCAGGATGCGGGTGCGTAAAAGCATGTCACGGTGGCTGTCCCAGTCATCATAAAAGATATTGGCACGCATGAACTGGGCGGTGCCTTCGGCAAGCCAGGCCGGCATGGTGATGCCGGATAGTGGATAGGAAATGATGGTATTCGGGAAGCCGTAGAGTACATCGGGTCGCCGGACCTCTTCGTAGGAGAGCCATTGCAGATAGGTCGCCGGATGGCGGCGGCTGTTCTTCATGGCGGCCTGAAGCTGGATAATGTGGGTGAACTCATGGGTAATCACATTGCGCAGCCAGTCATGTGTTCCCCTGAGCGGTGTATCGAGGGAAGGCAGCCAGATTTCAATTTTGTTATCATAAAAGAAAGCTGCGCCATTGGAGTAATCCAGCCGGTCGATAAGGAGAATGCTGATTTTATGATCGGGCTCATGATTGTACAACTCCGTGATGGGAATGTAGATTTCCTCGGCTATCCGTGATATCACCTGAGCCGGCCGGCTGTTGCCCTCCTGAAAATGGACCAGGAAGTGGTCGCTTTCAATAGTATACCATTCCAGATGATGATAGGGGTAATTATAGAATACCGGGTTGCGCTGAGCCTGCAGATCTGCTGTAGTGATCAATAGGACCAGGATTGTGAGACCGGTGGCAACGACGCATCGCATGGAAGCCGCGGCATGCAGGTAACGCAGCCAGCATTTGCCGGGAAGAGATAAGCGCGCATGTGGTCGGGAACAGGTCATTCCGGTTTTGGTATCAGCGGTTAACAACGATTTTGATCAGGGAGGATTCGCTTTTGGAACCGTTGCCGGCTCTGACGCGGGCGAAGTAGATGCCATTGCCCCAGGAGGAGGTATTCAGCCGGACTTCCTGCGGATACTGCCCGGGTGTTTCGGTTGTATGTTCGAAGACGGTTCGTCCGGCCGGATGCATGACAGTGATGTCGATGCGGGCCGGTTCAGAGGTCATGAATCGAATATGGGTGTGATCGGTTGCCGGGTTGGGCCAGTTGTATGTTTCCTGCTTGTTAAGGAGTCCGAAGTCTTCAGGCGGCCTTGCTGTCTGCCGGGCGTTCTTTCCCGCCTTATTGCCGGGCTGGGGTCCGTAGACACGGCCCCAGGCGATGGTGCCCCGCTCGGGCAGGTTCCATGCCTTGACTTCACCTCCGGGGGCCACTGAAATCAGATATTCGCCGGCGATAAGCAGCGGTGGTGGCTGATGGCCGTCCGGGTCGGCACTTCCGGCCAGCAGGGGGAAGTCCTCAATGAGTTCTGCGAAGCGGTTGTAAGCCCGGATGCTGATGTTCAATGTGTCCGATGCCGCAATGATTAACTCAAGATGCCCGTCACCGGTAAGGTCGGCCAGAAGCGGAGAGCCAATGTAACGGTTTTCGTATCTGGCCTGCAGCGGGAAGTGGTCAAGCAGAGCGCCATAGCGGTTCAAACCAAGGAGCCTCTTGCCATCATCATCGGTGAAAAAAAGATCAAGGCTGTTGTCACCGGTCCAGTCACCCAATGCAGGCCAGGAGAGGTTGTTTCCCTCGTAGACGACATCAAGCTGCCATTCCCGGGAGCTGTTTTTTTTGATGAGGCAGAGGCGGTGGTCGGTTAGCAGGAAAAAAGCGGGGTCGTCATCACCGCTGAAGCGGATATTGCCGGTGTATTTTCGCAGGGACACCCGGTCCTGCTGGTCGAGATCATAAAAGAATGATCCATCGGAAATCTCAAAACGGTCGTTGAGCAGGAAGGAAAACAGTCCGTTTGTTTCGGCGCTTTGCTGGTATGCACCGCTGAAATCGTCCAGGAGAGATCCTTCTTCTGTGAAGCGAGCAGGCGTCAGATCGGCATGGATCTCATTGACACCCGTACTGCTGACCAGGCCGGGTCCGGATGGTATATTCCGCAGTGGCTGGGGCCATGCGGGGAGCCACTGGTCGTTTTCATAGATCCATGACCGGATCTCCTGAGGGGTGGTTCCATGGCCTGTTTGTCCTGAGATGATCCGATTTTCCCTGATGAGCGGAGAGGAGGGCCATGGATGTTCCAGGAAAGTATGGGGCTCGTCGTTTGCGGGAAATGGAGCGATAAAGAAACCATCGGGTGAGGGCAGAAGCAACTGGTTGCCGTCAGGATTGGAAATCAGCTCCGGGCTGACGGGGAAGGCGGTTGTTTCAGGGGGAAAGACCGGTCTGGTTAGCCATGCCGGCTGTGGGGAGTCAACGGGCCGTGTCCAGATGCCGGGAAGAGAGCGGGCGTAAAACCAGGCAATGTCGAGGTTGTCTGAAAAATCAAAAAACTCGAAAAAGGACGGACTTCCGGTGTTGCTGTGATTGGAGGGACGCGTATCGGGTCCGAACCGGTTTTCATAGGCAACAATGCTGTCCCCTGTGGCGGTGATGACGGTAAAGTCATTGCCAGACCACCAGAAGTCGAAAGCGTGTCCGTTCACGAAGCGATCTTGTCCGGGCAGCGGCGGCCGGCCAATGTCTCTGGAACCATCGGCTTCGACCAGCTGGACTCCCCGGCGGTCACGGTCGGCATTTACCCGGTTTTGACTGATCGTTCTTCGTATTACAGCCTCGTCGATATGCCATATCAGGATGCCGCCATTGAGGATCCGGTCGTCATGATCTCCCCGTGCGTCTTCCTCGTCGAAATCGGGGCCACCGGGCAGACTCCAGTCGAAGTTGCTGACATTGGTGATAACGCCGGGTTCAAGGATCTCATCGTATCGTGAGATATCGAAGGGATCGAATCGCGCATCATCCGGTTCAATAAAGCGGGTGACAGTACGTCCGTCGGGTGTACGAATGGTCAGTTCGAGAGGTTCGAGGTCCGGATTTCGATGTCGGTTCTCAATGAGGAAGTATTCATCGTCGGATATGCGGTGCCGTGCTATGCTTAAATCCTGTTGCATGGAGGCGGCCGGCAGCATAATGGGCTGGCTGGTATCGAGGGTGATGTCGAAGGGTTCGGCCCATCCGAGATGGATTTTTTCCCAGGCGGAGGGCTCCGGAGGAAACAGACCACGGTAGGAGAAGATGGAGGCTCCGTCCATGAGTCCGAACCGGCCGATAGCCGAAGCGCCGGTCCGGGTGTCAAACAGGTCGGGCAGGCCGAGGAAGCTGCCGATATTAGCGACGAGGATGCCATTGATGGAGAGCTGGAGTACGTATTCGGTTCCGGTGATGTCTTCACCGGCGCGGGACTGGGTTTGCGGGATTAGTGCTGTATTGGTCACACGCAACACCGGATCACCAATATCGAATCCGTCAAATGCAGGATCATCCAGCAGACGTCCGAGGGCGTTGGTTCCCAGATAGACCGAGGGAATATCCTGGGGTGTTTTATAGAGGCTGGTGCCCATGAGTTCGATATTGCGACCGGCTCCGGCGTGGAAGATGATAAACATCGTGCGATCCGGGTCGGGGCTCTGGCCGGGAGGCGGACTAACGGGGCCAACGCGGTTCCAGACATCGCGTGCCAGATGTGCGAGTTTGAAATTTTCTTCACTGGTTTCACCAATCGGGGCATAGTCCCTCATCGGGTGGTCCAGTCGTACCATATCCGGGTGGATATGGTAGGAGATATTCAGCCGGTTGCCGGAGACGCTTTCAAAGTAGTTTTTGGCAAATTCGAGATGAGCCTCGAAGTGGGTGCGGTTATGGGGCAGGGGGTCGATGACGATGTCGTCACGTTGCAGGTAATCCAGATCAAATGTGCCGTCCCCCGATGTAAAGCGGTTTTGTTCGGGCTGGAATTCTGCCATGACGGCGATGATATGCAGGGTATCGCCGGTATCCATGCCTGCGGGGGCCTCTGCAGAGAGAGCCAGGCTGGTGCTTCTGAAGGTCAACTCTGCCGGAGGAGATGCCCCGGCAGTGTAACTGAAAAACAGGAGAAGGGGGAAATAACAGATAAATCTGCTTCTCCGGAAGCATGGAAGCATTCGGAAGTCAGAAATTGGTGGCCGGATAGTGGTTCTAGAAGTTCAGCAGGGCGGTAAAGCGCAACGTATTGGCAAGCGGGTGATCTTCTTCGATGGTATAAATATAACTGAAGTCGATTCCGAATATGTTATAGCGCAGTCCGGCGCCAAAAGTGAGGAACTCGCGGGCTCCGTTATTGGGAGACTCGTAGAAATAACCGGCTCTGAGAGCGAAAAGTTTGTCATACCAGTACTCCAAACCAAGACCGACCATGATTTGTTCGCTCAGTGGCACATCGACGATCTTTTGACCGTCGTGTCGTGTATAGGTGTCCCATGACCGGAACAGCGCTTCAATGGTGCCCATGGACCGGCCTTCTTCATCGTTGCGAGCCATGATCTTGGAGAAGTCGTTGCTCAGGGTGATCGTGTTGAAACCGTTCCGGTCAAGATCCATTTTGTAAGCCCAGCCAATACGAAGCAGGGTGGGCAGGGGATCTTTTTGCGCCTCATCGGTATACTGAATAGCGGGACCTATATTGGAGAGGTTCAGACCGGCCCGGACTTGTGCTTCTCGATTGGCGATCATGAAAGGGGTGGAGCGGTAGAGTGTGGCGATATCAAGGCCAACGCTGGTCCCGTTCCGGGCGGTTTGTCCGCTGACATCGGTTCCGGCAGGTACAAGGTTACTGAAAATGAATCGCAGACCGGTGCCAACGGCAAGGTTTTCATTGACTTTGAAGCCGTAAGAGAATCCGGAGGCCACTTCATAGCTGGAGAATTTCCCCAGCTCATTGCCACGCTCGTCTGTCCGCATCTGTTCTCCGAGATTCAGGAAGGTGATATGAGCTCCGATGGTACCGATGCCGTCGATGTGATATCTTCCCGCCAGGTAATCGTAAAACATATCCACATTGAAGTTGGGCAGCCAGTCGGCATGGGTCAGACTGACTTCGTGCCCTTCCAGGAAAGCCAGGCCAGCCGGGTTCCAGAAAATAGCTGTAGCGTTATCGGCAATTGCTACTCCTGAGTTGCCCATGCCGGCGGTTCGTGAATCGGGCTCAATCTGAAGGAAGGGGACGGCAGTGATACCAACCTGAGCTAAAGCAGTGCCAGTGAGGACCGTAAGCCAGGCTCCTGCAGTTAAAAAACAGATAAGGGAGATCTTTTTCAGCATGACAGAAAGTATTCTTGTTGTTGTTTCATGTAAAATAACGCAAAAATCATCTAAAAATGACAAGTCTTTCGATTTTATCTTGAGTTTGTCGACCCTGGCCGGTATCGGCTCTGACCTGCAGGTGGTAGAGATAGGTGCCTGATGCCAGACGATGGTTGTCGTCATCACGGCCATGCCAGTCAATGCGCACCATATTGCCGGATGTTATGAGCTGTTCCCTGCGGATGGTGGTCACCGGTTTTCCGCTGAGGGTAAAGATACGGATATTTACATCCATTGGAACCCCCGGCTGATTGTGTTCAAAGATAAAATGGGTGAACTGATGCATGGGGTTGGGATAATTATAGACATTGCGGATTTGAAGTTCGCTGCTGTCGAGAACCTGGAAATGAATTTCCGCTTCACCGAGGTTATTGAACACATCCCATGCCCTGACCCTGAGTCTGTACGACCCTTCCCTGAGGTTATTGAGCGGGTATTCAATGCGGCCGCTGGTAAAATCATCCAGGTCACTCAGGTAGTAGTCGTTCAAAACAATGGTATTTCGGCTGGTTTCGTCATTTCTGTCTTCGATGATGGCTACGATTTCATGGCCTACGCCGGCTCCGGTGGTATTGATGCCGGTGTTGTCGTTGAGCAGGACAATGAGTTGTGGAGCGTCATTGACGATACCCCCGTCGGTGAAAAGCTCGTCATTGAGATAGATGGTGATATCCGGACCTTTGCCGTCGTCCATGGCATCGGGATTCCGGCTGCGGATACGGAAGCCCGAGTTGGCGCCGGTGGCACTTCCGGTTTGTTCCCGGGCAAAGACATGCGCACGACCGCTCCGTGTAGAGTAGGAGACATCTTTCGGGATAATGAATTCGCTGCGGAAGGTGCCGGAAGAGACAGATACGCGTCCGTTGAACAGGGCATCGGTCTGGACGTGATAGCCGCAGTTGTCCAGATAGCAGTCGTTATCGGCGACCCAGGGCAGGTCAGGATATCGAACCAGTCTCTTCGCGTCGAAAACACGGATGCTGGCTTCCCCGTTGAAACCGGTGTCGACTGTGCCGTCCGGTCGCAGAATATGGCCGCTGAGGGAGACCCTGTCGAGGGCCCGGAGTTCAAAAAGGGTGTCGGGCTGCACGGGCAGATCATTTATCTCCGTGATTTCTGCACGGGCTTCGGGCAGGCCGATTCGCATGGCAGGATCACCAAGAAGGATGAACTTCCGGCTGTTAAAAACAGTGCCGACAGGAGTATTCTTTGTTTCCCTGAAGATGTCGCCCAGTCTTTTGGGCAAGCCGTCGTCATCACGGCGGGTCATGGCACGGGTCAGGGCGATATTGAGCCCCATGTTGAGAACAGCGGGAGAAGGTGCAGTGAAAACAACCCGGGTGGTAGTGAACGCGGCGACGATACCGCCGTCTGGATGTAACAGTAGTTTTTCGGCTCCGGATTGGTCTTCCGTATCATCAAAACGTCCGAACGAGCATGTGGCCGTGACCATGATACCAAGCCGGTCGCGATTGTGTAAACGGCCGATATCATCCGAGCTGAATAGCCGCTGGTCCGTGAGGAACTGTTCTGCTCCGTGACCCGAGAAATTAAATACCAGTGTGCCGTCATTAATGCGGTCAATCATGGCCTGGGTAGCCTGCGGGACCCGCCGGCCGGCACTGGTGTTTTCAAAGGGGAAGGAAATCTGGTAGATTTTTTCCAGCCGGATTCCGGTAGCGTCCTGGTCAATTACTTCCGCCGTGCCATCAGCGTTGAAAATGTGAAGGTCGCCGTCATTGGAACGGCCGGCAACATCGTCATCGGCAATAAAGGTAAAAAGATTTTGCCACTCGCCGCGGTTTCTGTGGTCTTCGTAGGTTTTGATTTTGTCGACCAAAAGGCGGGCTTCGTCTCGTGTCTGAACCGGAAGGCGGCCCACACCCAGGTCCATCAGATTAATTGGGTTGCCGGGAGTGCTGGCCTGGGGCCAGAGTCCTTCATTATCGCCCATGAAGGTGAAAAAGTCATCACTGCCATAGCTGTTGGTGCGGTGGATGGACTCTTCGCTCTGGTAGGTGAAGACGAAATTGCGCATGACCGGATTGGCGACGATATTTTTGTAGTCGTACGTAGTATCACCAAATAGCAGCAGATACCGGGGCAGAGGTCTTCCGGCAGCACCGGCCCGCAGATAGAGAAAGCGGACATAATCCCGTAACGCTGTAAAATCGGGTACACCGCCGTTGAATTCATTGAATATCTGGTTTTGCGTTACAATAACCGGAATGAGACCGTCGCGTTCGAAACGGTAGCCGGCCAGTCGTTCGGCTTCTTCTGTAAAGGGTTCGGCTGTGATAATGATATAGTCGGGATATACGGAGGGGTTGCGGATATTCTGGTTGGCCATCTCTTCACCGGCGGGTGGCCGCCGGAAGGTGTCTCTGGCCAGGATACGCTTGCCGGGCAGTGAGGAGTGGATGACGGTGTGCTGCCCTCCCTGAGCCTGCACTTCCAGTTTCACGGGCTGGATGGGATCGGTAATATCCAGAACGAAGGGTTCCCGGCTGAAACCGGTCATTAGATAGCGTACCAATTCGCCATTGCCATTATCAGGTGAAAGGAAAAGCAGGCGGCCGTTGTGAGCCGAGAGCCGGCGCTCGGCGCGTATCCGGATCCAGTTTACCCAGCCGCGTGATGCGCTGGAGGGATTCTCAAACGTAGCGGCAATGGTGATGATGTCGTTCTGAAGTGAAAAACCGGTCAGGGTTTGCCGCAATTCGGCAATTCGGGCAGAAAGATGTGTGGCGGCCGTCAGGCTTGGGATACTGTTGATGGGAAGGGTTGGCAATGCCGTGCTTCCGTTGACCGTGAAGGAGAATCGGGATGTTTCCAGAGATCGTGCGCCCATGGAAAACCAGACTTCAATATCCGAGCCCTGAACGAAACCATGAAGGGTGTCGGTCATGATAACTTGTGAGTGTGAATGAACGGGGTCAAAACCCTGTCCAAACCATTGTGTGCCCGATTTAATACGCGACTCCGACTTTTCCAGGTCTTCTTCCAGCCAGCGGAAATCCCGGAACCGGTCGATGTCACGCACCGCCGAACCGCCAGGAGAAGCAGCTTCAAGACGCAGCCCCCGTTGCCCGCCAATGGTCAGAAAGACATAGTTGCTGTTGCTGAAGGGATGAAGCCGGTGATGATATTGCCTGGTGGTTTCGTTGAAAAAAGCGCGATCGGGTCCATTGGCGAAAAAAAGGATCCGGTCCTGATCATCGAAACGGCCATTGTTTTCACCTTCCACCAGAATCGGTATCTGACGAAGCTCCGGCCGCGGATCCGCGTTGCGGTGCGGGAGTTCGTAGCCCGGTGTAGTCCAGATCTGGATATTCCGGGGATCTATGGTTCCGGTTTCAATACCCAGTTCACTCAGATAAGCGGCATCCAGTATGTAAATGTCGTCGGCCGGTATGGGGATCTTGTACCAGTCACCCGAGGAAAGCGGGTTCTCCGCTACTTGCGCAATCTCAGCCGCCCGACGAATGGCGGAAGGATCAGGGTCGTCATCAAAGACACGGATACGCATCGACCTGACAACCTGAAAGGTCTGACTTCCTTTTTGATTCTGCCGTGCCAGATGAATGGTCAGCGGGACAACCATTTGCCCCCTTGAATAACCGGGGTTTCCGGTTTCAATGACCGGGGTTTGCCGGTCGCTGATCAGAAGAAGGGACGGATCCTGAACCAGTTGCTGTTGGCTGGAATCGGCCTGTACAGGGACGATTTCCTGCTCCAATACCCTGAAGCGGGCCTGTCCGTCCCGGTAGGGTACCAGCAGGTACTCCGGTGCTGTGATGAGAAGCGAGGGATTGGATATCTCGTAGTCGGCAAACCCGGGTGCGGTGGCAATACGGCGCAGCTTTTGAGAGCCGGATTCATCTGGCAAGCCCAGGGTGATAACAATACCCGCCAGAAAGAAGATAAACAGTCTGCTTATTGCCATTGAGTGGAAAGTGCCCTGCATGACACTGACGTAAATTCAGGTTGTTGACCGGGAGGAATGAGTACCGCCAGATGGTGACATTTCAGTGAAACGAACGTTCTGAAAAAGTGGTGTAACTGACCGGACTTTCCCGGATTCCGTAACCAACAACTATAGGCAATATCTTTTGTTCGGGTGAATGACAGACAAATTACGTTGTCTGCCCGATAATGTCAACTTTGATGGACAACGACCGAGCAGGCTCCGCCTGTTCCATCGGATATGCCGGCACAGCCCCATTGCTTGCCGTGATGCCTCAGTGCGTGAATCAGAGTAACCAGGATTCTGGCGCCTGAGCAACCTGCCGGATTGCCGAGACTTAAAGCTCCACCGTGGATATTGAGCAGCCGGTTGTCGGAACCAAGCCCTTTTGAACAGGCAAGGGCACTTACGGCGAACGTTTCATTGATCTCTAAGAGATCCATATCCGAAACGGCTTTATCTGCATGCTGCAAGGCAAGGTTCATGGCCTCTGCTGCAGCTGCGGCATCCCGGGCGGGAGTGTGAGCCGTAACGGCCTTGCTGATCAGACGAGTGGAGGCCTTGAAGCCGAGCTCTACTGCTTTTTCCCTGTTCATGAGCAAGAGTGCCGCGGCACCGTCCGCATGAGGCGCGCTGTTGGCCACGGTGACCGATCCCTCTTCCGAATACGCGGGAGGGTAGCGGAAAAGGATCTCCATGGCGGGCATGCCGGCGGCTTCATCCTTCGATATCAGATGTGCTTCGCCCTTTTTGTTTCGGTATTTCAGGCGTACGGTTTCCCTGGCAAAACAGTTTTTTTTTCGTGCCGTTTCAAACCGGCGGTGTGACTCCATCGTATAGATATCCTGTTCATGTCGGGAGATACCGGAATCAGCAGCGAAACGCTCTGCCAGTTCTCCTTGCTGATGCTTTCCGGTGGTATCCTGGAGGTTGTCAGCAACGATGCCGTCCAGCAGGGATGAGTGACCCAGGTCCAAACCCGTCCGCAAATCCCTGAGATAGTGTGGCACCCGGCTCATGCTTTCCATTCCACCGGCGATGATGATATCAGCCTGGTTCGTCTCGATGAGTTGCATGGCCAGGGTGACGGCCATCATGCCCGATGCCATGCCGTTGTTGATTGTGGTACACAAGGTGGCATTACTCAGGCCGGCTTTAAGTGCCGCCTGTCGCGCCGGGCATGGACCGATACCCGCTGGCAGTGCATTGCCCATGATGACCTGATCAATCCGGTCCGGGTTCAGTTGGTTGTTCTTGAAGAGCGCTCCTATCACGACTGACCCCAGTTGTGGTGCCGTCATGGCTTTCAGTGCACCGCCCAGGGTTCCGGCGGGTGTTCGCAGCGCATCAATGGCAATAACCTTGTCGGACATCATGCCGTTTCAACAGTTTATAATTTTTAGATTCAAGCGGTCAGATGAAATGCCCATGTTGTTTTTTATCATATGCCTGTGTAACATCAGCGGTCATGGGCATTTCATCTAAATATCGGATTCATCTCTCCATGATATGAGCCGCCAGTTGGCCGTACTGTCGGCTCTCACCAGCCTGAAACTTGCGGACCCGTCGGTACGGTAGCTTTCGGAAGGCGATATAATCACTCTGAGATTAAAGCGTCGTATTATCTGGGCGTCTGTCTTTTCATCACGGACGATTTCCTGGGTGATGTTATTCCATCTCAGTGTGATGTCATAGCTTTGAAAAAACATGTTATACGTACTGTTCATCTCTTCGGAGCGACCCCAGGTTATATCCACATTGCGGTTGTCATCGCGGTAGGTAAAAGTGAAGTCAGGGTGAATGAGAGGCCCGTAAAGCGAAGTGTCGCGCAGTTCATAAGCGCTTTGAAAACGTGTGTAGAAGCCATCTATGGTAGATGGATCACCGAGAAGATCGGCAATGGGGTCTCCCTCCAGTTCTCCCGGAGCGAACGGGTTGATGCAACCGGTAAGTACCGGCATGAGCAATACGGTCATAAGGGCGGCGTTGCTCAGCGGATTCATGGCATTGGATAGGGAGATATGGCCTTACAGACCGGCTTTTTCCTGTGCCTCCGCTGCCTCGTCCATCATGCCCAGGTTGGTGTAGATACGGAACAGGGAGCGCCAATGCTCCACATCATCCTCCTGCAATTCGATTGCCGCTTTAAAATGGGGTATTGCTTTCAGAAGGAACTCCCGGGATTCATCGTCAAATTGCTGTGCAACTTCAAGGTCTTCTGCCATGTTGCGTTGATCTTGCAGCAGAGCGGCCCTGTTCTGGTAAATGATACCCAGCGTGGAGTGTATTTCGGCATTGTCACTCTCAATATCCAGACCGATAAGCAGTTCATCCGCTGTGCGCTCGGAGAGCGTGTGGGACTGTTCAATCAACTCAGCGGCTTGATGTTGTTTCTTTTCAATTTCCTGGCTCATTGCTTCAAGTTCGGCCTGGGAAACATCTCCTTGCCGTGCTTTTTGCCGAAGCTCACGAGACATGTCATACATGGCGTCATGTATCTCACGGATCTGAGCGTCCAGATTCTGTACCATTTGGTATACCTGTGTTGCATAGACGAGCCGGTATTGTGCGTTTTCCGGATCACGTTCGATCAGTTCCTGGACCACCTCAAGGGCCTTTTCGGTTTCACCCAGCCTGAGATAGCTGTTGGCGATTTCCTGGACGATATCGATTTCATCGGGATAAATTTCACGGGCCTGAAGCAACAGCTCGACAGCTTCCTGGTCGTTATCGGTTTCCATGAGGAAGTAGGCCAACCGGTAATAGTTGAAGAGATCCCCCTGGTCCATGTTGAAGATGATATGCCGGGTAACCTCTTTGGCCTCTTCAAAATCACCAAGGGCAAAATTGATTTCAGCCAGAAGATTGAAGCTCTGGACACTGTCGGGATTGATAACGATAGCGTTTCTGAAGTGACTTCGGGCCAGCTCCAGCGACTCCTTGGTGGAGCTGAATATGTCATCGCTGAGAGGCTCTATCCCCTGATTGTATTCGTAACCCCAGACTTCAATGATCACATCGGAGATTTTATCCAAATCACTGCTCCTGGCCTCCTGCTGTGTGAACAAATCTCTGGAAATAATCAGGTTTTCATGAGCGAGGGAATAGAGCTCCTCTCTTTGATCGGCAGGTTTGTCCATGGCTGTGTAGGCATGGGCCACGCCGATATAGTAGTAGGCATCAGCATTTTCGGGATTTGTTTCCAGTGCCGCTTCAGCCGAGCTGATGACCTCCTGGTAATCTGCCTGCACCAGTGCCAGGCGGGCGGACTCAATATTGGGATCCGTAGCGCAGGAGGCAACGAGGAAGAGCATGGGCAGTACCGCAAATAGCGATGGAAATAGGTTCTTTTTCATTTTTATTCGGTTTATTTTTGATCCGTTAACTATATGAAAAACCGGTTATGAACCGGGTTGTCAGAGGACGAAAAAAAGAGGATGAATTCGTAGATAGTGTAGGTAAGTATCGTATACGTTCCGTTACGTCTAAAGTAAGAATAGCAAGTGCGATCCGCAACAAAGTATCTTGCAAAAGAGATATTCCGCCTGCATGAAAAGCGAGAGAATGGCAGAAAGAAAATGGAGTTTTGCGACTTCACAGAATGGACACAAACGATAATAAATACAACATGAAACATTCATGGCCAATCCTGCGGACACACAGGCGCATGATTATTCCATGAATGTTCCATCTGTCCGCTTAAATCCAAATAAAATAAACAGATGAAAAAGACAATATCTACTGATAAAGCACCCGCAGCTATAGGTCCGTACAGTCAGGCTGTTTCATTTAATGACCTGGTTTTCTGTTCCGGCCAGATTCCGCTTGACCCTGTGAGCGGGGACATTGTGGGCGAGGATACCGCTTCCCAGATGAAGCAGGTAATGAAAAACCTGGGAGCGGTTCTGGATGCCTCCGGTTCCGGTTGGGATAAAGTTCTAAAATGCACGATTTACCTGGTGGATATGGCTGATTTTACCGTGGTCAATGAAATCTATGCCGAATATTTTACAGAGAATCCTCCGGCTCGCGAGGCGGTTGCCGTACGCACACTGCCACGGAACGTGCGTGTTGAGGTGAGCTGTTTCGCTTTCCGGCAGGATTGACCGGTCTCTCTGAGTTGTGGCCACCGGACCGATCCTGTGCTCCGTTTCGCATTTCAGTGTAGTGGATTCGTTTCACGGATCCGTACTGGTGTATCGTTTCGAGGGACAAGGCATGCGGTCATATCCCTGCTCAGTTCCGTCGAACTGCTTCGAAGGTTCTGATTTCCCGGTTTCCGGCACGATCCGAAAGCTCAAGATAGACAGTATTTTCTTCCAGCGGGTAAAAATTGGGGTGATGGTAGCGAAGCAGGCTTTTCTCCGGGTCGAACTCGGCGATGCCACGCACTCCGTTGACCTTGAATACAGCAGAGCGGTAGTCGATGCCGGACAGGTCATCTTCCACGTTCACGGTGACATAGTGTTTGCCGTTGTGCCTCCAGCGTTCGATTGATGGACTGGATAACACAGGTGCCAGAGAATCGATGCGAATGGTGTAATAGCCATTGGAAGAAATCGTTCCTGTCAAAGCGTTTCCCCGTTTGTCACGAGTGGATGTCACGTGGGAAAGCCTGTTGTTTCTCGAGTTTTTTTGGTAGAGTCCAACACCTTGCCGGGCAGAGAGCTCTTCATCCAGAAGCACCCGGATGGTTGCCGGGCGACGGAAGGGCACGTGATCGGGGAAAAGCATAAAGCCGGGGTTATCGTGGCTTATTCCGATGGTGACCGGCTCAAAAAAAGTCTCTTCATGGAAATGAACAGAAACGCTCATGTCATGGGAGTAAAGTGTCAGGGGATAACCCGGTATGATACGGTTCAGGATCCACTTGTCTTCTTGTTGATAGAGGAGCATGCGCAGGTGTGCATCGAGTGGAAGTCCATCGCCGATAGAGAGTGTTTTCTTCTGTTCGTCCCGGAATGAGCCGATCGTGCGCAGGCTTATGGCGTATTCATCATCTGTCCGCAGAGGAGCAATCCAGTCGCGGTTCCAGACCAGTTGCTCGGGTTGATTGCGATGCTGGTTGTATGATTCGCCTGATTCGCCCGTGCCGGGATTTCCGGTACTGCTGAATGACGGAATACGGGTGGGTTGAAGTGGTCCTGTTTTTTTCTTTTGCACGGCGGGGCCGGAGACGGGCAGTGAACGAATCTCAAGCATTGCCTTGGATCGGTTTCCGAAATAATCGGCAGCTTCGATGACTATTTCATGCGTTCCGGGAGGCAGGTCCAGTTTCCCGCTATGTCCGGTATCCTTGTAAAAAGGGAGGGTGTTGGCCGGCCGGACATACAGTCTCTGGTAGCCGCGACGTTCGGAGCGCAGGATAGGATAGACGCGATCGAGAAACACCTGGCGGGATTGGGCATAGGAAAAACTGTCGACTCTGGAATGGAAGTATTTTTCACCATTCACATACATTTTCAGTTCGTAGACAGCATGGATGTTATTCGAGGCGTTGGCACGATCAAAGACATTGACGGCAAGGCCAACCACACCTTCGGTATCGACGGATCCGAAATGATAGATACCCTGTCTGGTGCCCGGGCGGAGACGATGGATCTCCTTGCTTCCGGATACTTTGGCATGCGCTGAGAGCGGTTCAATGGCAAGTCCGGAGAATTGCGGGGGTATGGTATCTTCAATTCTCAGCCCGGCCAGTAATGGATTGAAGGGCCGTCCCTCAGGGGTACGCAGTTCAAAATGCAGGTGGGGTGGACCTACACCCGTTGAGCCTGTCCATCCGATTTGCTGGCCTTTGCGGAAGTGAATCTGCCGGTCTTCCAGGTTTTGGTTGAAGTCGGCCGAGTAGTCTTGTATTCGAACGGAGTCAACGACCTGTCGGATAGCCGGGTGGAAGTCTTTGAGATGCGCATAGAGTGAGATGGATCTGTCGTCATGAAGAAGATAGATGACATTGCCATAGCCGAATGGGCTTACGGAAACGCGCTGCACGATGCCGCCTCTTGCAGCAAAGACGGCGTAGCCTTCATGGCCCCATGTCCCGATATCCATGGCGGCATGAAAATGTGCGGAGCGGGTTTCCCCAAAAGAGGACGACATGTAATAGCTTGCATTCGTGGGCCACGCATAGCGCGTATTTTCGTCCAGAAAAGCCGGTTTTTGGGGTGGGCAGGCGGCAAAAACCTGGATGCCGGCATTAAAAAGAAGAAAGAGCAAAAAAGTCATCACTGCGATCATTGAACCGTGGACCGTAGCGGGCATTATCGAACCAGATTGGGTGGGATGGCATACCTGAAACTGTATGCGATACCTGAAGCCGTATGCGATCCTCCGGGCAGCCAGTGCTTTTTTATCCGGACAAACCAGGATATGAGGTCCTGCTCTGGTCACGTCATAAGGCGGTCGGGCCGATGAAGCGCTTGCCGGGAATCAGGCCGTTTCAACCGATACGGTTCGCCGGTCATTTCGGCCGACCCGGAATGTGACGATTCCGTCGGCAGTTGCAAAGAGTGTGTCATCCTTGCCAATTCCTACATTGGTTCCCGGATGGAATTTGGTTCCCCGCTGGCGAATGATGATATTGCCGGCACGTACCATTTCGCCGCCAAAGTGTTTTACACCAAGACGTTTTGAGTTGGAGTCGCGGCCATTTTTGGTTGATCCGCCACCTTTCTTATGTGCCATGATAATAGAATTAAGCGGTTATTTTTTCAATGAGGAGCCGGGTTACATGACGGCGATGACCGCGGCGCACCTGGTACCCTTTGCGTCTTTTTTTCTTGAAGACGATGATTTTGTCACCTTTGAGGTGTTCGACGACTTTTGCTTTTACGGTTGCTTTTTCAAGGGCGGGCGTCCCAATCTGAACCTTGCCGTTGCCATCCGAAGTCAGCAATACGCGATCCAGCGTGATGGTTTTATCGGCATCGGCTTTTTGCCTGTCAACAAAAATGACATCATTTTCTGCAACTTTGTACTGATGCCCGCTTATTTCAACAATTGCATACATGTTATTGGGATTGGAGCGACTGGTTGTAACGAATTTCTGCAAGACACCAAAGATAAGATTTTTTTATCAGGAAAAAAATACCGTATCATCAGCAAACTCCTTCTTTTCGATTGTATCGGAAGATGCCGTTGCGATTGACGTGCCCAACGTATTTACCCAGGACTCGTACCTCTTCGAAGATATCGGGTTCAATGGTTATATCCTGGTATTCCTTGTTGGCGGGTTTAAGCTGCAATCCGTTTTCACCGTAGTATATGTGCTTCAGTGAAGTCTCTCCGTTATAGAGCACCGCTCCGATATCACCGTTCCGGATATCGTCATCGATAAGAAGCACAAAGTCCCCGTCGTGGATGCTGGCATCTTTCATGCTGGAACCGGATACCCGGAGCGCATACATGCGATCCATATTGGGGAAAAGGTACTCGAGAGTAATAGCCCCCAGGTTGGCCTCCACGGCTTCCTGAAGCGACCCGGCTGCTATCAATCCCCTCACCGGAATGCCGCCTGTTTTTGCGGAGAACCGGGTTTGACTGCCTGGGGCGAGTTCGTATTCTTCCTCATCGGTTTTTACCAGATAGCCTTTTTTGACCAGGGCCTGAAGATTCTGGGTGACACTGTTGGGTGATTTGAACCCGAACCGGTCGGTAATTTCCCGGTAAGTTGGCCAGATGTCGTGTTCTTCCCGGTAAGATACGATGTAGTCGAGGAACTGCTTTTGTTTGCGGGTGAGCTGCTGGTTGTCCATCAGGATTCACGAATTAGCGGTTATGTGTAAGAAACATGTGCAAAATACAATAAAAAACCGCTGCAAACAACACGTGACAGCATTAATGTGTTTTTTGGGCACCTTTGAGGCGTCTGGGATTGACCGTAAAGACAGCCGGCTTCACATGCCGCACAACATTTGATGCCGTGCTGCCGAGGCGCAGATAATCAAGGCCGGTGCGTCCGATGGTAGCCATGACGATCAGATTATAGTCTGTTTCTTCGCTGATCCGGGTGATTTTTTCGTGGATGGAGCGTTTTGTGGTTAATACCTGTGTCCTGACATTACCGGTCATGCCGTCAAACCGATCCGCAACCAGCTTTTGCATCTGCTCTTCGCGTGATTCGATGATATTCTGAATTTTTGAGGCACTACCCAGGGGTTCACGGCTGAGTATGTGGATGATATCGAGATCGGCACCGGAAGCCGTGGCGATACTTCGGGCAAAGGGAACAGCTTTGAGAGAGTAATCGGAGAAATCGGTGGTGAGCAATATTCGTTTCAGAGGCTTCAATTCCGAAGATTCTCCGGCTACAACAACGGGTACAGGTGCAAAGCGTATGACCTTTTCCGCCACCGATCCCATGATAAGCCGTGAAACTCCGGTACGGCCATGACTGGTCATCACAATCAGGTCGAAATGGTGAGCGGTCTCTATTATGGCATCGGACGGGTTGCCCACATGAATGATCCCGCGATTCAGGGCAGAGGGCTCGGCATGTCTGGCCGACTCCGAGTCAAGTTTGAGCATCAGCCGTTTTGCCAGCTCTTCATGAGCATCTGAAAAAGTATCGGAAGCGGGGTGTTCCGGATCGTCGATATCGCCAAGTGAGAGGTAGGAGTGAAAAGGTGTAATAGCTCCGTCGAACAGTTCGGCGAAGACGGATGCAACTTCAAAGGCTTTGTAGCTGAGTTCTGAAAAATCTATGGGTACCAGTATGTTTGCATTCTTCATAAAGGGCGCAGTGGTGGTGTGATGTTGGACGAATCATCCGGCTGTGTCAGGCTTGATACTTAGTACGGGTGTTTTGACATGGTGAAGAATACTGGCGGCCGTACTGCCAAGCATCATGTAATCGAGTCCGGTGCGACCGATGGTAGCCATGACAACAAGGTTGTAGGGGTGTGCTTTTGTGAGGCGGATGATCTCTTCAGAGACGGATTTTTCTGTGTAGATCACTTCGGTATGAAGCTGTTCTTCAAGGTCTCCGAGGTATTTCCGGGCCAGGTGGTCGAGTTCCAGTTTTCGATCCTGGCTGTCGTGCTGTGCCCGGGCAAATGTGTCGAACTGCTCAAAACTGACGATATGAACCAGGTCGATTTTTGCATTGGCTGCACGGGCAAAGGCGGCGGCTGGTTCAAATGCGTAGAGGGAATTCTCGGAAAAGTCGGTGGTGAGGAGGATCCTGTGCAGCGGCATGAGCCTGCTTTCTTCTTCTATGACCAGAACAGGGGCAGGGGATGTGCGCAGGACTTTATTACAAACCGATCCCAATATGAGTCGCGTGAAACCGGTGCGTCCGTGGCTGCTCATGACGATGAGGTCATAGTCGCTGGCGGTTTCGCTGATGCATCGGGCGGCATTGCCTATTTTCACGACAGGTTCGGAATAGATGCCTTCATCAAAATATTTTTCCGACAACCCGGCCAGGCGTTTATGAAGATTTTTTTCCAGAGTGCGCAAATCCGATTCCGGACTTGTTTCACCCATGAAGTAAAAACCGTCGAGGTCATTCATCTGCATGTAGGCATGGAAAGGTGTAATTTTTCCATCAAGGAGCCTGGCGATGGCCAGTGCATTCGGAAAAGCGATCAGGCTGAGGTCGGAAAAATCGGTGGGGACGAGGATACGTGGCTTTTTCATCAGTTACCGGGTTGTGTTCCTGTGGAAGAAGAAGCATGATCATGCCGGGTACAAGTATCGCTGCAAGCGATGGCCTGATCCAGGCAAAGGTATATCTAAAAGATACCGGGGGAGATAGAGAGCATACGTGTAATGTAGTTAATCCAACATACTCTGACAAATGTGGAGTATGGCAATTAATTCCTTATGTAACAGGCTCAAAAGTTCATTCCGACCTGAAACTCGAGAAGAACGGAGTACTTGTCGCTTCCGGAGAGAACCAGTTCAATGGGACCGAGCACGGTGTTCCAGCTGATGGAAGTGCCCCAGCCCCAGCGTGGAAACTGTTCCAGAACGGACAGGTCCAGCAAGCGGTAGGTATCTCCCGCATTGAAACCGCCGGTGACGTAGAAGTTTCCATAAAAGCGGTACTGAGCGGCAAGGCGGCCCGTGATGATATTATGTCCGGAAAGACCCTCTTTGGGATACCCCCAGAAGGAGTCGTGGCCGCCGGCATAAAAACGGTAATGCAGGGGGGCGGTACCCCAGAAGATATGCCCGGCCCGAAGTGCATGAATCAGTGACAGGTTGTCATTGATCTCATAATAGGCGGTCCATCTTGCGTATATTTTTCCGAAAGCGGCATCGTTGGGCAGGAAATCAGGGAAGAAGTCAGAGCGAACTTTCGCATGGTGGCCTTTTGTCGGAATACGACTCCGGTTGAGGTTGTCAAATTCCAGCTTTCCCGTAAAAGCATGAAGCTGGTTTGAACCTTCCGGGACATTGAGTTCACCGATACTTTGGGTCAGGTTGAAGAACTCGAACCGGTAGCCGGCGCCGGCACTGGTTACCGAAGCGTATTGTGGACCGACAAGGGTTTCAGTGTAAAAAATATCTGTCCGGGCCGTGGCGATTTGCCGGTCGTTGCGATACACATCGATTTCACGTTCCCGGAAGCCGGTGGTGTGCATGACGGCCAGACGCGGTTCGAGGCCGACATAATTGAAGTAGTTTGCTTCGATCATGGACTCATGGCCCACCCGGATGTTTACACGTGCCGTGGAAGCCGGATAAATCAGGTTGCGGAAGGTGGCGTTGAACAAGACCGAGGGGCCAAGTGTATTCTTGTGATGAAAACCGGCATGGATGGTGTTGCCGGTCTGCTCTTCCAGCATGATGATCAGATCCGCCTGATCGTCGTGCCATGCCAGGCGATAGCTCACCTGTTTGAAACGCTGCATGCCGTAGAGCCGCATCAGTCCGTCATCGAGCTTTTGCCGTGCAAGGAGGCTGTTTTCTTCGATTTGCAGGTTCGAATGGATGTGATCTTTCGGGACGGTGTATGCTCCTTCGATTCGGATATTTCGAACGGGCAGATAGAAGGACTGCTCGTAGGCTGGAACAGATGGTCTGTCGCTTGATGATCTCAAACGGTTGAGGCTGTCGGCCAGTGCCTTGATCTCGGGGAGTCGTCTGCGCGCCTCAGCTTCGCCGGCCTGTATGATCTCTGTGACTTCACCGAAACTCAGTGTAGAGTAGTGCCTTAAGTCCGGCTGAAGATAGAAATCGGCAACCTCCCGCTGTTCAAGCATGGAGGTCCGCATTCCAATGGCAATGGTCTGAGTGAGGATATCGGGCAGAGTGAGCAGCTGGTCGGCCGGTTTAAGATCCGAGCTGGAGTTGACAGCGATGACAAAATCGGCCCCAAGCTTGAATGCCTCCCGAACCGGCATGTTATTCATCACACCACCGTCGACAAGGAAGGTGCCGTCAATCCAGACGGGATCAAAGACCGAGGGGATGGACATGCTGGCCCGGATGGCGTCCGGCAGAAATCCGCGGTCCAGAGTCACGGCCGTTCCGGTCTCCAGATCGGTCGCGATACAGAGGAAGGGCCGGGGCAGCCGGGTGAAGTCTTCGACATCATGGTAGGCCCAGGTGAGACCGGCCAGCATGTTGAAGATCAGGTTGCCTGATACCATTCCGGTTGGCAGCTGAACACGGGTTCTCTCAACAGGAAAAGAGACCAGGAAGCGTCCGTCATAGGGTTTTTCATCCATGGGCAGGAAAGTGCGGCTGATCTGCTCTTCAAAGAGCTGGCGCCAGTCGGTTTTTATCACTTCCCGTCCCATCATTTCCGGGGTATAACCGATGGCATAGAGGGCGCCTACAATGGCGCCCATACTGGTGCCTGTAACGATATCAACGGGTATACCGGCTTCTTCAAAGACTTTAAGTACTCCGATATGGGCCAGACCGGCTGCTCCTCCGCCACTCAGGGCAAGTCCCACAACAAATTCATCCGTGGCGGGATCGCTGAGGGGACCGGGTTCATGTCCCCGTGCTGATCCGGCCAGCAGGATCAGTATCAGCAACAGGCGGCATCGTTTCATACGAATCTGGATGCTGTCGGTTAGGCAGGCCGGTTCTGGTGTGCCGGATTTTAAAGAAAGAAATGTTACCGTACTTCCCAGGTTTCTTCACCTGAAAGCAGATCCTCGAGACCGGGCTCTCCAAGGCGCTCTTTTGCCGCTGCGATTTGCCGGTGGAGCAGGTCCTCATAGGTTGCCCGCTCTTCGGCCAGCAGCACTCCAAACGGGCGTGGGAAAGCGCCTTCCACCCAGTTGTCCTCAAAAAAGCGGCTCAGGATAAATGCTTTGTTCCGGTCTTTTTCGTCATGGACCCAGAGATCGTTGACGGACCATTCGTTGCTTCGAAGGTCGACTATTTCGGGTTTGTGTCCATCCAGGCGGATGCCGTATTCATCTTCTTTCCCGAAAACGAGCGGTTTTTCGTCATAGATGTAGATACTGTTGTTGCTTTTACGCTCCTTGTCGGTCCAGGGCTGGAAGGCCCCGTCGTTGAAGACAACACAGTTTTGATAAATTTCCAGGAAGGAGGTACCTTTATGACCGGCACTTCGTTCCAGGATTTCCTGCAGATGTTTGGGGTCGCGGTCGATGGCTCGTGCCACGAAGCTTCCGTTAGCGCCCAGTGCCAGTGTTAGCGGGTTGAATGGGCTGTCAAGAGATCCCATGGGACTGGTCTTGGTTACGTGTCCCACATGGGAGGTTGGTGAATACTGCCCTTTGGTCAGGCCGTAGATCTCATTGTTGAACATCAGGATGTTAATATCGAGATTGCGGCGAAGCAGATGAATGAAGTGATTGCCTCCAATGGAGAGACAGTCACCGTCGCCGGTGGTCACCCAGACGCTCAGATCAGGTCGTGAAGCCTTCAGTCCGGTTGCGATGGCGGTGGCCCTTCCGTGGATACCGTGCAGCCCGTAGGTATTCATGTAATACGGGAATCGGGAAGAGCAGCCAATTCCGGCCACAAAGACAATGTTTTCCCTGGGAACTCCGAGTTTGGGCATCAGGGTTTGGACCTGCTTGAGGATGGTGTAGTCACCGCAGCCCGGGCACCAGCGCACATCCTGATCCGATGCAAAGTCTTTCCCTTTGAGATTTCCGTTGGTGGGGGCAGTTTTGGTACTTTGTTTCGCACTCATAGTTCTTGTTGTCTGATAGAAATCCTTGGTGTCGGTAAATAATTCGTGAAGCAGACGCTCCATACAAGCTGCTTATGCCTGCATGGCGCCTGCTGTTCATGACCGGTTGTATGTTTCTGTGATCTTTTCCCTGAGTTCGGCTACCGTGAAAGGCACGCCCCGAATTCTGTTGTATCCTTCGGCAGGGACCAGGTAGGTATCCCTCAGCAACTTCACGAGCTGGCCCTGATTCAGTTCGGGCACCAGGATACGCTCAAATCGGCGAAGCATGTCCCCCAGGTTTGCAGGGAACGGGCTCAGATGGCGGATATGGAGATAAGAAACGTCGCAGCCTTCTTCCCGGACATCGGTGACGGCGGATTTGATGGCACCGTAGGTAGAGCCCCATCCAACAACGAGCAGCTTTCCACTGTCGGAGCCTTCGTCCATTTCTTGTCCGGGTATGACTTTTGCAATGTTGTCCCGTTTTTCCTTTCGCAGTTCGGTCATCAGCTGGTGGTTATCGGGATCATAGGAAATATGTCCGGTTTCATGCTGCTTTTCCAGTCCGCCAATGCGATGCTCGAGACCTTTGGTGCCCGGTATTGCCCAGGGCCTGACCAGGTTGTCGTCCCGTTTGTAGGGCAGGAAAGGGGTCTGACTATCGCTTTGCTCATCCGCTTTTGCGAACCGGAACCGGAAGGGTTTCAGTTCCGACTTTTTGGGCAGTTTCCAGGGTTCAGACCCGTTGGCGATATAGCCGTCAGTTAGGACCATGACCGGGATCATGTGTTCCACGGCAATGCGGCATGCCTCATAGGTGATGGAGAAGCATTCCGCCGGGGATGCGGGAGAGACGACAACCAGCGGGGTCTCGCCTGCGCGGCCGTAGAGTGCCTGAAGCAAATCGGACTGCTCGGTTTTGGTCGGGAGACCGGTTGATGGTCCGGCTCGCTGGACGTTGACGATGACCAGAGGCAGTTCCAGCATGACCGCCAGTGTTATGGCCTCGGATTTCAGGGCTATGCCCGGACCGGAGCTGGTAGTCACGCCGAGGCTTCCTCCATAGGAAGCTCCGATTGCGGATGCGATGGCTGCGATTTCGTCTTCGGCCTGATACGTGGTGACACCATAATGTTTGAGACCGGAGAGATACTGCAGGATCTCGGATGCCGGTGTGATGGGATAGGATCCCAGGAAGACGGGGACTCCCGAGTTTTTAGCGACGGCAGCGATACCGAGTGAAGTGGCATCATTGCCTGTGATATTACGGTAAGTACCCGGTTCAATCGGAGCAGCTTCCACATTGTAGCGTTCGCTGAAGAGCTCGGTTGCAATGCCAAAGGTGTATCCGTCATTCAGTGCCCTGACATTGGCTTCGGCAATGAGGGGTTTTTTCTTGAACTTTTTCTGAATGAAGGAAACAGTGGGTTCCAGGGGGCGGCTGTAGAGCCAGTAGAGCACACCCAGCACAAACATGTTCTTGGAGCGATCAATGTCTTTGTTGGGAAGACCGGTATCCTTCAGACTTTCCCTGGTCAGACGGGTGACGTCGATTTCAATGACGGTGTATCCGGAGTCTTTCGCATCCTGGAGAGGAGTTGCATCAACGGGATACTGGGCAAGTGACAGGTCTCTTTTATGAAATCCGTCAGAGTTTGCAATAATGATGCCACCGGTTTTCAATGACTTCAGATTGGCTTTCAGGGCAGCGGCATTCATGACCACAAGGACATCACACGAATCTCCCGGTGTATGGATGGCTTTACTGCCGAAATGAATCTGGAAACCCGAGACACCGGATACCGTACCTGCCGGAGCACGTATTTCGGAAGGAAAATCGGGGAAGGTGCTCAGATCAAAGCCGGAGATGGCAATAGTGGAGGTAAACTGGGAGCCGGTCAGCTGGATCCCGTCTCCCGAGTCACCGGAAAAACGGATGGTGACCTCTTTTTTGAATTTTTCTTGCTTTTCTTTCACACTCATGGCAATAGGGAGCAGAAGTATTTATGATTAATGGATGAGGAGTTTGTGGTCCGGAATAAAAGAAAGTGATAATAAAGTAATAATAAACAAAAGCCTGTACACAGCAACAATAATGATTGTATCTGCTTGTGGAAGATGGAAATTGTCCCTTATTTCATACCGGACAATGATGTTTGTCCCTGCAGATGGCTCAAGATAGGCAATCTGCCGCAATATTGTTCAATGAATCACATCAAAAAAGGGGCTTTTTCAAGGAAAAAACTCGATTCATGATCCGGCATCCGGTTGTCGGTCGGTGGCATTGCTGCGAATAGACATGTTTGTACGTTTGCGGCTGGCGGATACCTGAAGCTGTCCACACCCTGCAAAAATATCTTCTCCACGGCACCATCGCACATCAACCGGATGGCCGGCACGGACCAGTACATTTCGAAACGATTCCATTTTCTCAATGTCCGTGCGCCGTACACGGCAACCGGCTACATCATTATACATGATTAATGTGATATTTATGTTAAGATTTCCGATAAAACGGACGAGAGCTGCGGCGTCATCAGGCGAATCATTTACCCCGTCCAGCAGCAGATACTGCAGGGTGACGCGATGGCCGGTGAGGCGCTGATGCCGGGCGATCGCCTGCCGAATATCAGCAAGTGGCAAACGGGCACTGATGGGCATGATTTCCTTGCGTTTTTCCTGATTCGCCGAATGGATGGAAACGGCCAGCTTCACTTTCGGATGGTCCGATGCAAGCATGCCAATCTGCCGGTACAGGCCAACGGTGGAGATGGTGATCCGGGATGGATCCGGCCCCGGTGCTTCACCGCTTTCAATCAGGGTTATCAGATCCGAGACGGCCCGGTAGTTGTGCATGGGCTCACCCATGCCCATGAAATAGAGATGGGTAACGGGAGCGATCTTTTCTTCTTCTGCTGTCCGGATTGCCAGCCTGACCTGGTCGGCCAGTTCTCGTGTGGAGAGGTTGCGGTTGAAACCCATTTGGCCTGTTGCACAGAAGGAGCAGCCGAAAAAACAGCCCACCTGTGATGAGATACTGACCGCACATTTTTTGATACTCCCTTCTTTTCGTTCCGGTATGATCACGGTTTCGGCGAGGTGGTCGTCATGAAGGAGCAGTGTAAGTTTAAGCGAACCGTCGCTGCTTCGGGTAAGACTTTTAAGCCGGGAGTCATGAAGGATGACTTTGCCGGCAAGCTTTTGCCGCACATCTGAGGGCAGATCATCCATTCTTGACAGAGAAGGTATGCCCTGGAGAAAAACGGCCCGGCGTATCCGCTGCAGTATCCCGGGCATGATATCCAGGTGCTCTGCCAGTTCATCCCACTCCGACAGTGAGAGACGCCCCAGGTCAACCGGCGTTTTCTTCAGCAGGTGGTGGTCAGCCATCGGGGTATCCTTACCATGGGAAGACATGAAAAAAAAAGTTGGGGTATTATGAGCAGATTGCGGCAAAGCCGGTATGGGTGCGGCGATGAACCAGGTGGTTCCCGGTTGGCCGGTATCTTTGCGGGAGTCGTTTCAAGATACAAAAAAAGGTTTTTTCCAACTGCTGCAAAAAACTCCTTGCAAAGCGATCATAAATCTGTTATGATACTTCAGGACACGTAACCAGAAAACACTAAAACAACGAGGGTGCTTATGAAGGAAAACGAGCTTCTTGATGCCGCAGAGAGCGGTGATTTATCGGTCATCAGCAAGTTTATGGCCGAGGGTGCCGATGTGAATACCATGGATGAACATCGGCGGTCTGCTCTGCTGAAGGCATCTAAGCACGGCCACAAGAAGATAGTTGAATTTTTATTGGATCAGGGTGCAAAAGTAAATTTGCGGGACAACCGGGGAACGACGGCAGTTTACTGGGCGGCTGTTCGGGGTCATCATGAAATCGTTTCACTGCTGGTAGATAGTGGTGCTGTTGTGACCTATACCGATGACCGTGGCTGGGCCGCCATCGATCATGCCAAATCCAATCAGGACCTGGAAATGATTGCTCTTCTCGAGGAAGCGCGTGCGGCACAGAAAGTTGCCTGAACGAATTCGGTTTAACCATTATTTTTTCCGGCCTGCCTTTTTTCCTGAAGGGCGGGCCTTTTTTTTTCGGCCAACTTTTCGGGGTGCGTGGCTAGTTTTTCGAAATATGTGGTCGCTTTTTCGGGTTGCCTGGTCGGTTTTTCGGGTTGTGTGGTCTGGTTCGGCAAGCAACAGGTAGATCACGGGCTGCTGATGCAGTACAGGCCTTTCTTTTTTCCATTCGGTGATGGTGCGGGTCACCGTGGATTCCTCCGGAAGTGTGAGGCTGGCTGCCAGGCACAGCTTTGTTGTATCCTGAAGAATATCAAGAAGATGGCTTATCAATTGGTCGTTTCGGTACGGTGTTTCCATGAAGATTTCGGTGCTGCCTGTACGTGCAGACCGCTGCTCCAGATGGCGAATCATGCGGCTTTGTGCGGCTCCGGGCCGGGGAAGGTAACCGTTGAACGAGAAAAGCTGTCCGTTCAGACCCGATGCCATTAGTGCAAGGATTATGGATGAAGGTCCGACCAGCGGAATGACCCTGATACCCGCCTCGTGGGCCAGTGCTACCAGTGTGCCGCCCGGGTCGGCAACGGCAGGACACCCTGCTTCACTGAGAATAGCGGCATTGTTTCCTTCTTTGAGCAGCCGGATCATGGGCAGCAGATCTTCCGCCGGTGTGTGTTTGTTCAGCTCGAAAAAACGGCATTTGTAATCCGGAACAGGGTGCTTGATCCATTTGAGGAATGATACGGTCTGGCGGATTCGCTCCACGAAGAAAGTATCGATACTGTAGAGGGTTTTTCTGACCAGCTCAGGAAGAACATGCTCATGGGGTCCGGCTCCAAGCGGGGTTGGTATGAGAAACAGCTCTCCTGCTTTTTGGGCAGGCTCCGGAGGATTGCTGCTGTCATTTTTAATTTTTTGGACGTTCTTCATCTCCCCGGGTCATCTTTGCGGATCGGAGTACTGATGAGCCGGTTGGTTGATAATTTCAACAGGCAGATGTATAGCTTCTTCTTCCCTGCGCTGACGCCGTACATGGCGGTGTGCGGTTAAGGCGATGAATATGGTGATGAGAACAGAGAGAATGAGTACTCCCAGGTTGACCAGGACCATGCGCCGGTGAAAATCATAGATCGGGACAAGGACAATGGGCTGGTAACTTCCTTCGAGGTAGCGGACAGGCATTATTTCAGAGGCCTGCAGCTGGGCGGCATTCTGAATAGGCTGGGAGAGCTTGCGTATGATTTCTGCGGAATTATCCGGTGTAAATCGCACCGTGATGCTCCCGTTGGTCTGAGCGGCAATTTGCTTGATTTCAAAATGGATGACATCGGCCAGGTAACTCTGACCGTTTTCATATGTATTCCCAAGCCCCGTATAAACGGCAGCCATGTGTACGGCCATGCCGGACAGGTAAAGGGGCAGAAGCCACAGGAGATACCAGAAATAGAGTTTCTTTTTCATCTGTTCGGTCGTTTCGAAAAAAGGATGTAATCGTATGTAACAAAAACGTAGACTAACATCCGCAGTTTGTTTACATCAACGTTGACAGCCGACTCTGTAAATGGACACGCGAAAATGTAAGCATAAAGTGGAAAGTGCTTTTTGGCCGAATGGGATCATCGGGCAGGCACAAGGCCGCGAAGAAGCAGCGCCTGGGTAGTGATCTCAACGACCTGATCGGTCGAAAAAATTCCTTTGTCAATCAGAAGATGATAATGATGGTAGTCGCGAACGCTTTTGTGGGTAAATTCATAGATAAAGTCCTCCCTGCGTTTTTCTTTTTCGAGGATCATTTTTTTTGCCTCGCTGCTACGAATGCCCAAAACCGATGAAATATGATCCACTTTATAATCCAGGCTGGCAAAAAGCCGGATATGAAGCATGTGGGAAAAGTCGGAAGTCAGAATGGCGGCACCGGATCCCAGAATAACCGTTCGACCGCCCATGGCCAGAAGACGCAGTGTCTCGGCCCTTTTTCTGTAGAGCTGGATATTGGTGGGGGTATGGGCCAGCAGGTTTTCGATGTACTGTCCGAGAATGCTTCTTTTTTCGGGGTCTACCCATTCCATCAGATCGGTCTTCAGGTCTTCCTGACCGCTGAGCTCAGTGATTAGATCACGGTGGAAAACGGCCCAGGGGTACTCCTTGCTGCTGAGTTTGAGGGCCAGTTTCTTTGATATTGAGATTCCTTCGCAGCCGAATTCCCTGGAGATGGTGATACAGGGGAACTGTGTTTTCTCTCCCCGTTTTTTTCCTACTCCCATGGCTTTGAGTTGTGCGCCAATATCTTGATCAATTTTTTGAAGAAGGTTGGTGTATATGGTCATGGCGTGAGACGGTTTGGCTGTGATGGCA
>SLHZ01000303.1 GCA_007135895.1 Balneolales bacterium
AGCGTTACGACGAGTACTCCAAAGCCGGCGAGTTCATCTATGACCGTCCTTTCCTGTGGGGTTCCAAGCGGACCGGACCGGATCTGCACCGTGTTGGCGGAAAGTACCCCGATTCATGGCATTTCATGCATTTTGAAAATGCCTACTCCACCTCGCCGGGTTCGATCATGCCGTCCTACCCGTGGCTGCTGACCAATGAGCTTGACACAACACTTGTTCCGCGCAAGATTCGGGCCCTGCAGTCACTTGGCACGCCTTATCCTGAGGGTTACGACCAGGTCGCGGTACGTGATCTGAAGATACAGGCCGAAGAGATTGCCTCGGGTCTGCGCAACAGCGGATTTGACACGGTCTGGGACCGTGAGGTGATCGCCCTGATTGCCTATATGCAACGGCTTGGCATGGACATACAGGCCCGGCCCCAACCGCAACCTGATCCTGCTGCCGGCGGCGGATCCCGATAAATTGGAGGATATACCATGTTTCGAGATGTTCTTTCGGCAGTGGACGGTATAACGGTGCTGCCCGTGGCGGCCATGCTGATCTTCATCACCCTTTTCGCTCTGATGCTCATCTGGGTATTTCGCCTGAGCCGGGATTATATCGAGCATGCCCGGCATATCCCGCTGGACGATGAGCCAGTCCAAGAACCCATTACGAACCGGAACCAGGAGTAACCCCTATGGAAGAAAAAGAAAAAAACCTGATTCTTGACGATGAACAGGATATTCTGCTCAGCCATGAGTACGACGGAATCCAGGAGCTTGATAATCCAATGCCTCCCTGGTGGCTTTATGGTTTCTACTTTACGATTGCCCTTTCGGTGGTCTATCTGCTCTATTATGATGTCCTGCGCATTGGGCCGTCGCAATCCGAAGAATACCAGCGCGAAATGGAGCAGGCCGCCCTGAGATACGGTCTGGAGTCGCCTACCGATATCCCGGCGATCGATTTTGCCAGTCTGGAGGTATTCAGCGACTCCGAAAACCTGGAAGCGGGGCGCCAGATCTATATCCGGCCCACCCAGCTCTGTATCACCTGTCATGGAGCTCAGGCGCAGGGGCTGGTGGGTCCCGATCTGACCAATGACTACTGGAAACACGGGTGCGACCTTGCCGCCATCATGACCAGTGTTAAACAGGGGTTCCCCCAACAGGGCATGCCGGCTTACGGAAGCGGACAGCGTCTGACCGATCTGGAGCTGCAGCAGCTTTCAAGCTATCTGATCTCGCTCAGAGGAACGATGCCCGAAGGCGCGAAACCGCCGGACATGTCACGGTCTGTGCGCTGTGATCTATGAAAAGAAATGATCGAAAAGTGATACCATGAAGAACGAAGTAAAGCCCGGTAATCTGGCTTTGGATCCATCAGACCGGGGTCAGCATTTTCGTGACTCCGTCAGCACCATATCATCCGAGGGACGTAGAAACTGGTTGTATCCGAGAAAGCCCAAAGGATGGTACTACCAGGTCCGGACCGTCGTCAGCTGGCTGCTGATCGGGTTCCTTTTTGCCGGGCCCTTTATCAAGATCAATGGCCAGCCGATCATTTTGCTGAATATCCTGGACCGGAAATTCGTGCTTTTCGGGACGGTTTTCTGGACTCAGGATTTTTTCCTCTTTGCGATCGGCATGATTGCCCTGATCATATTCATTGTCCTGTTCACGGCCATATACGGCCGGCTCTTTTGCGGATGGATCTGTCCACAGACCATTTTCATGGAGATGCTGTTTCGCAAAATCGAATATGCCATTGAAGGCGACGCCCCGGATCAGAAGCGGCTCGACAGGTCTCCCCGTTCAGCTGGCAAGATCCTGAAAAAGAGTATCAAGCTGGCCATTTTTTTCGCCATATCCTTCCTCATCGCCAATATATTTCTCGCCTATATCATCGGGGCTGATGCCTTGTGGGAGATTGTGACCGATGATCCGAGGGAACATTTGACCGGTTTGACGGCCATTACCCTCTTCAGTTTGGTGTTTTTCGGGGTTTTTGCCCGTTTCCGTGAACAGGTATGCATCGTTGCCTGTCCGTATGGCCGGTTGCAGTCGGTGCTGGTGGACAATAACAGCATTGCGGTGACCTATGACTTCGCCCGGGGCGAAGACCGGGCCCTGCTGAATGTACGTCAAAAGGAGACACGTGATGACGGATCTTCATTTTTCACCAACAATGACAAAAACGATGCTTCGCGGAAATACGGTGATTGCATAGACTGCGAACAATGTGTCAAGGTGTGTCCGACCGGCATTGACATCCGCAACGGGATTCAGCTTGAATGCATCAACTGCACAGCCTGCATGGATGCCTGCGATGAGATCATGCTAAAAACCGCGCGTCCACCCGGGCTGGTCCGTTACGCTTCCTACAACAGCGTCAAGGAAGGTTTGAATACACGCCTCATGACACCCCGAATCGCCGGTTACATGGCGGTATTCACTCTCGTCTTCGGGCTCTTTGTGTTTTTCCTCAGTACCCGTCCCATGGCGGAAGCGGTCATTTTACGTGAGCCGGGGCGGACCTGGAATGAGTTGCCCGGAGGCGCCTATTCCAATTTTTACAATGCCAAGATCTTCAACAAGACCCTTCACGACATGCCGGTCGAAATCCGACTGCTTCATCCGGCCGGTGAAATACGGCCGCTGGGTCTGCCGGATCAACTGACGGCCCATGATCTCATCGAAGGCCGTTTCATGG
>SLHZ01000183.1 GCA_007135895.1 Balneolales bacterium
AACCGATGGGTAAAACATTGACATCCCAATTTTCTTTCTGCAATCGGGCTGCCAGGTAATATGCGGAACTTTCCTCATATACTTCAATATAAAACATGATCGGTTGTTCCTTAGCCGTGCTGACCATTCCGAGGTTTTCGGACGTGATGCGGGTGTCGAAAAGCGATCTCAAATTCCCCATTATCTTGTATCCGTTTCAGGTTGAAAAGAGCATTGCGAAAGATTTTTCATGGGTTCCGGCCGCCTTGGGCCGGTCACACAGAATCGGCTTCCGCTTTGCGATACATAACAGACAAACTTGAAGTGGAAAACGTTTTTTCAATTCGGTTTTTTTACAAAGATCGTGATTTATTAATTTTACTGGATTCTTTTTGAGGGCAGCGGAATGTCCGCGGAAGCAGAGTCTTCAAAACCTCCAAAAAAGATGAATCTCATTGGTAATCTCTGTATCATGTTCTGATAGCTTTTTTTAACCCATATTTCCATTTGCCTTGCCGCTGAGAGGAACGCCACGCCATGCAGCAGGCGTTCTCTGTGCAACGAATGCCGTAATTTCCACGAAAAATCATTGAAACCCGGAGTATCTATGAACAGTCCTGTTCCTGAAACGATTGATTCTACAAAATACCCCCATGTTGATCGCGGCCTTGAGGGCATTGTCGCTTTCTCATCGACGAAAAGTGCCATCGACGGTGAAAAAGGGGATCTTATTTACGCCGGATACAACATCAACACCCTGGCAGAGAAATCGAATTTTGAGGAAGTGGCTTTTCTGCTGTGGAACGACCGTCTGCCTACCCTCCAGGAGCTTGATCAGCTTCGGAAGGAACTGATAGCGGAGCGGGAACTGCCCGAGCCGGTGCTGAACTATCTGCGCACCACCAGTAAAAAGGCGGAGCCCATGTCGGTTTTGCGGACAGCGGTTTCGATGCTGGCCGATTTTGATGACGAAGCTTCTCTTGATGACCCGGAAGCCAATCACAGAAAATCCGTTCGAATAACCGCCAGGATGCCTGCCATCATCGCCGGGTTTCACCGTGCACGTCAGGGAAAGGAGATTATGCCCCCGTTGAAGGAGGGCAGCACCGCCTACAACTTCCTGTACATGCTCAATGGAGAGCGGCCCGGTGAAAATGCGGAAAAGGTGATGGATATCTGCCTGATCATCCATGCCGAGCACGGTATGAACGCCTCCACATTTACGGCCCGTGCCATCTGTTCCACCATTTCCGATATCTATTCGGCCATCACCGGAGCAATAGGATCGCTCAAAGGACCGCTGCACGGGGGTGCCAACACCGCCGTGATGAACATGCTTCTGAAACTCGACAAAGACGCCGATATTGAGTCCTATATCAAATCGCGTCTGGCCGAAAGGAAAAAAATCATGGGCTTTGGCCATCGTGTCTACCGGACCGTCGACCCGAGAGCCTCGCACCTTGAAAAATTCGCAAAGGCGCTTGCCAGCGAAACCGGCATGGAATATCTCTACGAATGGTCGATCAAAATACGGGAAGTGATGCGCAAGGAGAAGGGAATCGACCCCAATGTCGATTTCTTTTCCGCAACCGTCTACTACTCCATGGGTATCGAACCGGATCTGTTCACCTGTATTTTTGCCATGAGCCGGATCACCGGCTGGACGGCGCACTATCTCGAACAGGCCGACAACAACCGCCTCATCCGTCCCCGCCATCTCTACCTCGGGGAGAGGAACCTGCCATGGACACCTATCGAAAACCGCAGATAAATCGGTTTTTTCAGCATTGATATTCAGCATTGATATGATGACGGACAGCTATACCGAACCGCATACTCCCATCCCATGCTCCAACTGACTTCGGCCTATTTAACCAAGACCGTTGAAACAGCACAGCGCCAGGTTCTGGCAAGCCTGTTGCGCAAAGCATCGGCTACCGAATACGGCAGCAGGCACCATTTCCACACCCTTCGAGACTACGAGGAGTTCAGCGAGAAGATTCCGCTGATCACCTACGATGATGTAGATCAGTATATAACCCGCATGAAGGAGGGCGAAACCAATCTGCTCTGGCCGGGGCAGATCCGGAATTTCGCCGTATCAGCCGGCACGACCGGCAAGGGCAAGCACATACCGCTTACAGAGGACCGTTTGCGGAGCGATCAGCGTTTCATGCGCAAGGTGATCATCTCCTATATCCGGCAAAACCCTCAGTTCCTCCACTTTTTTCTGGGCAGTCATGTAAGCCTTCCCGGAAACATTGAGCTGCTGCACTCCGGCTCCAATATCCGCCTGGGCGAGATCAGCGCCTATCTGGCCAAGCTCTCGCCGGGTTGGCTGGCCCTGTTCCAGGTCCGTTCTCCCCATACGATGATCCGGGAGGAGTGGACCTCGAAATTTGACCGCACACTGGAAAAAGCGGTCGTGTCGGATGTCCGCAAAATCGTGGCCATACCCTCCTGGGCACTGCGTTTTTTCCAAAGGGCACTGGAAATCACCGGTAAAAAGAAGATTCGCGAAATCTGGCCCAACCTTAAGCTGCTCATTTGCGGCGGTGAAGCCCTCAACACCTATCGCCCCTATTTTGACCAGCTATTGAGCGGCTTGGACATGCATTATATTGAAAATTATGGTGCTTCGGAGTCGTATTTTGCTTTCAGTGACGATTTGAAACGAAGG
>SLHZ01000274.1 GCA_007135895.1 Balneolales bacterium
GAAGAAGAACAGCGCCTCATGGATCCGGAATACAACCGTATGGAAGCCAATGCGTATGTCCGGGCCTTTGAAGACTTTTTCTCGGAAGGACACCCGCCGCCGGTTGAACGCTACAGTACCATCCGTCTGCCCGTTTTCCCGGTCCTGCAGGAAGCGGATCGAATGGACCCGGCCGCTTTGTTGTGGAGGGAGGATTTCAAAAAGGGATTGGCTTTGCTGGCAGAAATATCGCAGCCCGGCAAACAAGCGGATGATCCCGAAGTTCCTGAAATGAAGAAACCTGAATACCCTGCTCATGCTACCGGTGACCCTGAAACCACGAACCTGGTAAAGGATAATCTTGAAGAGGCGTTGAAGTTGTTTGAACGCTCAGCCCGCTCGTTTCCCGATTCATGGCTGGCCGGGAGAGCCCATGCCGCGAGGGCGGAAATCATGGAACTTCTGGGTGAAAAAGAAAAGGCCGATACAATACGAATGCGGGTAAAAGAGTTTTATGTTTGGCCGGATACTGATATTATTCAGGATTGAGATATCGCAATAATATCAATCAGGAAGCAATCAGGACGCCCGGGTTTACAGGGCAATCCAGAAATTCAACTGAAAGACAAATTGATTTGATTAATCATATCGGAAGGCAGACTAAAAGCTGTAAGGATTCGTCTTTCGATATTTCTTGCTTAACGGTGGTTTTTATCTCCAGGAATTTGTTATGAACAAAAGAATTTTACTTTGGGGCGGACTTGCCGCCGCAATGTTGTTGGTAGTAGCGGTCATGTACCATTTTGCGCAGCAGGATACCACTTCTCCCATACCCGTCAAGAATACGGCCGCCGCCGCTGTCAATCAAAATGTTGAATCTGGCATTCTTACGGTCCGTGAGGACGACTGGACTAAAGGCAACCCCGATGCCAGCGTGGTTGTGGTCAAGTACAGTGATTTCCAGTGTCCGGCCTGCCGCTTTTATGCTTCCATGGATGATCTGCTCAGCCGTGAAATGGCAGACGATGTCCTTTTTGTCTACCGTCACTTCCCGTTGCGGAACTTCCGGTTCTCCATGCTGGCGGCACAGTATGCCGAAGCGGCCGGCCGTCAGGACCAGTTCTGGCGCATGCACGATCTCATCTACATCAACCAGCAGCACTGGGCCCGCGGGGATGGTGAGCAGATCTTCCGTGAATTTGCCGAATCACTGGGTCTGGATATGGAGCAGCTGGACCAGGATCTTGAGGACCCGGCACTTACCGAACGTATTCAGGACGATTACCGTGACGGTCAACGGCTGGGTATCCGGGCCGTGCCCACCATATATGTCCAGGGTCAGCCTGTCGACGGCATCAGCAGCATTGACGAATACCGGGAACTGATATCGTCCCACCTCTGAAATGAGCCGTTCCTCCGCAACACCGAAATCATCACAACCTTCCCGGCCGGGTGACTCCGGTCCGGCGGACGCACACTACACGGATTCACGACCTGCAGACACACGTAATACCGATTCAGGCCGGTTATCCGCACCTCATTCTGACACCCGCCCTGCCGACTCCGGTCGCTCTGATTCGTCCCGTTCTCACACACGTAATTCCGATTCCGGTCGCTCCGACGCCCTGTTTCCCTGGGTGATCGCCTTTGTGGTCGTAGCATTCATCGGTTTTGCCGATGCCGTCTATCTCACAGCCTCACATTATTCCGGGGCTCTTCCTACCTGCACGATTGTGGCCGGTTGTGATGAGGTGGCCCTGAGCGAATATTCCACCATCGGCCCGGTTCCGGTTGCCCTTCTGGGAGCGCACTTCTACGCCCTGATGCTGGTGGCAGGCTTCTTATGGCTTGACGTGCGCAAACCGGAGCTTTTCCGCTATATGCCATTGGTAACGATTCCCGCTTTTCTTTTTTCTGTCCGGCTGGTATGGCTGATGCTCTTCGTGATCAATGCCATCTGCATCTACTGTCTGGTATCGGCGGTCACCACCACCCTCATCATGCTCCTCTCCCTGCGGTTGCGACTGGCAAATTAGGGGATTTTTGCCTATATTGGCCCTTGCGAAACAACCTTAAAGGTTGGGGGTGCTTGTACGCACGGGCTGAGATCATACCCCGATCACCTGAACCGGATAATACCGGCGTAGGGAAACCTTGCCGTCATGAAAGGCAGCAGTTGCCGGACGGCCAAACAGCTCATCTGTTGTGCACAGCGCCTTCAAATGGAAACATTCCAGATAATTTGGAGGAGCTATGAAACGATATCAAAAATTCCTGTCGGGCCTCATCATCCTGCTTCTGTTAACGACGGCATCCGTCACGGCCCAGACCCTGACCGGTACCGTCCGGGATGCGCAGACCCGGGAACCGCTGGCAGGGGCAACCGTGGAACAGATCCAAACCGGTCACGGTACGGTAACGGATCGCAATGGTGAATTTCATCTGGAGCTTCTGGATGACGGGCCGCGCCGGGTACAGGTCCGGTTTATCGGCTATGATCCGTATGAAATCCGCGTGAACTGGCGAGGAGAGAGGGAGATGCAGATTACCCTTCTACCGTCCGCCATCGTAAGTGAGGGTGTACTGGTGATGGCGTACCGGGTAGACGACCGCACCCCGGTTACCTATTCGAATGTCACACGTGAGCAGATCCGGGAACGTAACA
>SLHZ01000137.1 GCA_007135895.1 Balneolales bacterium
CAATGGTCATCATGTTGCCCCAGGTGTCTGTTTTCAGGATCTCGACTTTCTGATAGGGACTTTGCTCGGAAAAAAGAACCTTTTCCACGCCGACGGTGAGGCCGGTTTTAAGGTTGTAGTATTCATTGAACGGCATGGTATCATCCATTATTCATACCAGAGGACCGCTCCTGCGAAAACCGAACCGCACTTGACGACGGTATGTTCGATGCCGGCTGTCTTAATGGCGGCCAGTTTTCTGTTGCGATAGGCAAATGCGTCTTCCGCCATTTGCCTGACCACCTCCTCAACCACTTGCAACGGTGCTTCTGCCTCGTATTCCATAATCACTCCGGGTTGAGACGAGTCCTCAGGAATGGCAACGGCAATGGCCGCCGAGATGATCTGACCGGGCAGACCCGAATCTATATGTGCATAGGCGACCGGAACAAGGGATCCTCCGGGTAAAACCAGGCCCGACACTTCCCGCGCTCCCGGGGGCACGATACTGCTGATGCGTATGAGGTTGGTGTCGCCCACGCCTGCGCTCAACAGGGCTTTATCGAAGGCATTAAGGGGCATGCGGCCTTCACCGGCACCCTTCACCAGCTGAAATACATTAGGTGTTCTGACCATATTCATCATGATTCGCTGCTACGGGATTAATGGCCAAAACGGGCGGCGTTTTCGGGTTTGAACAGAAGTTTCTGACCCTCTGCCATTTTGAACATGCCCCTTTTCAGTTCCATCGAAGAGGTATTCTGGGAGACAAAACAGTTCTTCAGATGTTCCTGGATAATCCAGGGGTCAATGGTATCACCGCAGGTGAATATATCAACCGCGGCATACGCATACTCGGGCCAGGTATGTATGGCAACATGGGATTCTGCGATCACGACCATTCCGCTTACGCCATGCGGGCTGAATTTGTGGAATTTATGGGAGATAATGGATGCACCGGAGGCGCGTGTTCCTTCCAGAAGAATGGCCTCGATTTGAGTTACGTCATTGAGCACCTCCTCGTCGCACTCATAGAACTCAACCAGAATTTGTCTTCCTAATGCTTGCATTCATAAAAACCTTTTTATGGGTGGATTGTTTCCTGCCGAGCACTGCTTTCGAACAGCCCTGAGAAAAGCACCCTTCTCCACACAGCCACCCCGCTTTGACGCCTGCGCTTGTGTGAAAAGAAAGCCGCTATCTGTTTTTTTGAACAGAACCCAAAATTAAAGCTTTTTTTTTGATTTTAATACGAATTGACAAGTAAAATTTTATTTATTCACGAGGTTAATTTTTTCAGGGTGATCATAAGGATGCCTTCGGGGTTTTCTTTGCTGAACCCCTTGATGGCCTTATCGGCATCCAGCAGTGCCTCAAACACTTGCGGCAGCATTGCGAGCGGATAATTTCTTTCCGCATGTTTCAGTTTTTGATAATAAAAGGTGCTTTTGGCTCCGGCGGCCCCCATGATTTTATTCGTCTCATATCCTTTCTGGGCAAGTCTTGCAATGATCCAGACTCTGGAAAAGGTGGTATAGAGAAAGTTGATCATCTTGATCACTTCCCCCGCCGGATTATCGGATCGCAAAAGTATCTGCCGGCCGACAAACATGGCTTTTTCTGCCTGGCGGTCAAGCAGCAGGTCAGAAAAGTCAAAAATGGAGAATTCCCTCGACAGTCCTACAACAGCCTTCACATCCTCGGTTGTCACCATCCGCTCCTGTCTGACAAAGCTGGCGAGTTTTTCGATTTCTGCCGTAAGTTGCTGCAGATTGTTGCCTACATGATAGCCCAGTAGTTCAGCGGCCTGATCATCAAAGCGAAGTTCGTGGCGACCGGCCGCCCATTGCATGATCCATGGTGCCAGGCGGGATTCGTTGACCGGATCAAAATTCTGAACCCGCATTTTTTTGGATGTCTTGAAAGCACGTCCGAGAATGGTGTTCCCTGCCGGTTTTTTTTCGCTGATCAAGACCAGCAGTGTGCTCGGGCTTGGCTGGTCGAGATAGGTGAGCAGGGTTTCCGGACCGGTGCGGCTCTCCCGGAAATGGTCATCCTCCTGATCCTCTTTTTCTGCGGCATGAGCAGCGTTTTTATCAAACATTTTCATGAAATCCCTTACAATGACGGCTCTCTTTTCCGCCATCATGGGATAACTCTTGCAGATATCGATAACTTTATCTGCCGTGGTGTCATCTCCGTAAAGAACATCCAGGTTGAAGTCTCTCGCCTCTTCGGGTATGGAAGCAATGGCCGCCTCCTGCAGTTTATCCAGGAAGAAGGATTCCTCACCGAAAAGTGCATAGACCGGTAAGAGCTTCGCAGTTTTCAGTTCTTTGAGAAGAGCGTTGAAACTGTCCAGACTGGTAGGTCGTGCCATGGTTATGCCGTGTCACGTAAACGTGACCATCTGAGGTATTATCAGGGATAAAGTCTTCCCATCATACGTGGGAATGGAATGGTTTCACGGACATGCCTGAGTCCGCACAGCCAGGCTACAGTTCGTTCCAGCCCCAACCCGAAACCGGAGTGCGGAACCGATCCATAACGCCTCAGGTCCAGATACCAGCGGAACTGATCCTCCGGAAGATCGTGCTCATTAATCCGCTGAAGCAGTGTCTCAAGGTTGTCTTCACGCTGCCCTCCACCGATGATTTCACCGTA
>SLHZ01000149.1 GCA_007135895.1 Balneolales bacterium
AAGGGGATGTGGCACTGCATGTGGAAGCCGACAATCCCGCCATAAGACTGTACGAACGAATCGGATTTACCAATAAATATCTTGAACTCAGGTTCAAAAAATAATCAATGGCTTATCTAAAGCTCTATCGTGACAAACTCAGGCACAACTATCATCATCTTAAGCATCTCTTTGAAAACAGAGGAATTGAGTGGGGGGTCGTAACGAAACTATTTTGCGGCAATGAAGCTCTGATACGGGAGGTTATGGAATTGGGAGCGAGGGAGATACACGATTCCCGGGTCAGCAATCTCAAGGTGATAAAAAAAATCGACCCAACGGTTCAGACTGTATATATCAAGCCGGCACCCAAGGAGCATATCGCCGAGATCGTCCGCTATGCCGATGTAAGCTTCAACACCGAGCTGTCCACCATCCGCCTGCTTTCAAAAGAAGCCGTCCGGCAAAAACGCCGCCACAAGATTATCATTATGATTGAGATGGGCGATCTGCGTGAAGGGGTTATGCGTGATGACCTTATCGATTTCTATGGTGAGATCTTCAAGCTGCCCAATATTGAGATCATAGGTCTTGGAACAAACCTTAACTGCCTGCACGGTGTGATGCCCAGTTCCGACAAGCTGATACAGCTTACCCTCTACAAACAAATCATTGAACTCAAATTCGAACGGAAGATCCGATGGGTCTCGGGTGGCACTACCGTCGTCCTGCCACTGCTACTGAGAGGGGATCTGCCCGACAGCGTCAACCATTTCCGTATCGGTGAAGCTCTTTATTTCGGAGTGGACCTGTTCAGCGGTACCACTATTGAAGGGATGGAGTCGTCCGTTCTTGAACTTTTCACCCAGATCATTGAAATTCATGAAAAACCCATGGTACCAAGCGGAGACCTCGCCGCCAATCCCATGGGCGAAAAAATGAAGGTTGATGAAGAACTGTACGGAAAGACATCCTACAGAGCTATTTTGGATATCGGATATCTGGATATTCAACCTGATTTCATGATGCCAAAGGACAAGGAAATCAGTATTGTTGATGCCAGTTCAGACATGCTGGTTGTGGATGTCGGCCAGAATAAAGCCGGACTGAAAGTCGGCGACATGATCACTTTTGAGCTAAAGTATGTCGGGGCCCTTGGGTTGATGAACTCCAGCTATATCGATAAAAAAATTGAATAGTCGCCGGGGATTTTGAAAGCTCTTATCTTTCAAGTCCTGTATGACTGTTTCGAGTCCCGTATGAATGGGATTTTTTATAAGTTTTTATCACAGCTGCAATCAAAGGTATTAATATGATGAGTGAACGAACGGGAAACGGATATAAGCCCGTATCGGACCGCTTCCATCCCGTGGTCCGGATCGGAAAAACGTACCGCGTGCTGGATCTCTCGGCCGGTTACAACCCTTCCTCCATTTCTCTGGATCCACCCTCTATCGGTAAATGGAACGAACGCCGGTCCAACATGTATACCACGACTCTGTTCGAAGGCCGGCGGAATATTCATATGGGACTTGATTTCTGGGTACCGGCGGGTACACCGGTGTGCAGTTTTGCCGATGGTGAAATCCTGTTTTTTCGTGATAACAGCCGGCCGGGCGACTATGGTCCGACCATTGTGACGCGACATCGGCTTCCACGGAATCTTCCCGTTTTCGGCGGAGCAGTCCATGACAAGACTTTGCAAAAGGATCAAAAGATGGAAAATAACGCATATTCCGTAGATAATATTGCGTCACAAACCGGACAGATCCTCCCTGACATGGACGGTCCGGATTTTGCGATCTTGTATGCGCTGTTCGGACATCTTGACCGGAAGTCGCTGGAGCGGTTCAAACCCGGTGACCCTCTCAGCGCCGGGCAGCAGATAGGGCAGGTGGGTGAAGAGCATGAAAACGGAGGATGGGCTCCCCACCTTCACCTGCAATTTTCCATAGTGCGACCGGATAAACCCGACATGCCCGGTGTGGTATCTGATGATGCGCATCAAAAAGCACTCCGTATTTATCCCGATCCCCAGCTGTTGCTGGGCCGGTTTTATCCAGCCGGCTGATGGAAGAAAACCTTGCCGACGGCCAACCAGACAATCCAACCAGACAATCCGACCAGATAATCCAAACTGACAGCCCGAACTGACAGCCCAACCAGACAATCCAACCAGACAATCCGAACTGACAGCCCGAACTGACAATCCGACCAGATAATCCGAACTGACAGCCCGAACTGACAATCCGACCAGATAATCCGAATTGAATGAACGCCAAAAGTATCCGTCATACCCTGCACACTCTTGCCGAAACGGCCGGCCATGAAAAGGAAACAGCCGCATTTGTTGAGCGTGTCCTGGAAGAGTCCGGCCTGGAGAACAGAATCTCCGGAGTTGGAGGATATGGTTTGCTGGCATTAGCCGATAGCGGCAAGCCGGGTCCGTTCGTCCTTTTCAGGGCCGAACTTGACGCACTTCCGATTCCCGAGACCATTAAGCTGAATCATGCTTCGCGTACTGCAGGGGTTTCCCACAAATGCGGTCATGACGGACATATGGCGATATTGTTGCAATGGGCAAAAGGTCTCTCCGAAAAACCCCTGCTCAACGGTAAAGCAGGTCTGCTTTTTCAACCGGCCGAAGAGACCGGTGAGGGTGCCGCCCTCATGCTCAACGATGAACGCATGACGGCATTGAATCCTGACTATGTTTTCGCACTGCATAATCTGCCGGGCTATCCACTCGGCAACATTCTGCTGCGCAGAGGAGTCTTTGCATCCGGTTCGGTCGGACTTATAGTGCGACTGAACGGGCAAACCGCCCATGCCGCACACCCTCAAGCTGCCCGCAGTCCCGCACCCGCCGTAGCCGCCCTCATCCAGGGCTGGCAGTCTCTTCCGCCCATGGTGGTACCGTTCGATCGTGCGGCTCTGCTGACGGTTATCCATGCCCGGATAGGAGAGCGGGCTTTTGGCACTACGCCCGGATATGCCGAGGTTATGGCTACACTCAGGGCTCATGAACCGGATGACCTGGAAGGCCTTTGCCAGAGGGCCGAAGCACTCGCTCTTTCTACCGCCAAACTTTGGAATCTTGATGTGGAAATTGAGTGGACTGAAGTATTCCACCCAACCGTTAACAAGGACAAAGCCGTTGATATCGTGGAGGAGGCCGTGAAGCGCATGACGACCCGGGAAGGTTCTGCAGGTATTGCCGGTATCCGGATGATGGAAAGACCCTTTTCATGGTCGGAGGATTTTGGCCGTTTCACCGAGCGATGGCCCGGTGCCCTGATTGGTATCGGTGCCGGTGAAACCCATCCGCAGCTTCATGACCCCGGCTATGATTTTCCCGATGAACTTTTGCCCGTCGGGAAATCGCTGCTTGACCTTATTGTTGATGAACTGAAGATGCGCTGATAACGCGAATAAGATGCGCTGTTAACACGAATGATTCGTATGTTTCATACCTCATACATCGAAATTAGCAAGTCTGCACTTCATGCCAACCTGAAGTTCATACGGAAACTGGCAGGCGACGAAGTGCGTTATTGCTCCGTTATAAAAGGTAATGCTTACGGACACGGGATTGAACATTTCGTACCGTTGGCGGAAGAGTGCGGGGTGCGGATGTTTGCTGTTCACAGTGCTGATGAAGCCCTAAGGGCACACATGGTCTCGGTATCCGGCTCCCATATCATGATCATGGGCATGATCGATGACGCAGAGTTGGAATGGGCCGTGCAAAACGAAGTGTCGTTTTATGTTTTCGAATTTGAGCGCCTCAGAGCCGCTGTGGCGGCCGCCCGCAAACAGGATCAGAAAGCGAAGATCCACCTGGAACTCGAGACCGGCATGAACCGTATCGGGTTTGACTGGCACGACAGGGAAGAGCTGGCGGAGTATGTGCTGCAAAACAGGGACTATCTGCATATCATGGGCATCAGCACCCACTATGCAGGCGCCGAAAGCGTGGCCAACTACCTGCGTATACAGAACCAGATCGCCAGTTACAGCCGCTATCAATGGTATCTTCGAAAGAAAGGTATCCGCGCCGACATGCGCCATACCGCCTGCTCTGCCCCCCTGATCTCCTATCCGCAGACGCGTATGGACATGATCAGGATTGGAATTGCGCAGTACGGTTACTGGCCCAGCAAGGAGACTCAGATGCAGTACCTGACCCGGAATGGAGGCAGAAAAATGACCGATATTCCACTGCGTCAAATAATCAGCTGGAAAACACGGATCATGAGCATAAAAAAAGTAGATACCGGTGATTTCATCGGATACGGAACCGTCTACCAGGCTACGGATACAACGATGGCTGCCACCGTGCCGATCGGTTACAGCCATGGCTTCAGCAGGAACCTCAGCAATCTGGGTAAAGTGCTGGTGCATGGCCGGCGTGTACCCGTTGTCGGTATGGTCAATATGAATATGCTTATTGTTGATGTGACGCACTGTCCGGGTGTCAAACGCGGGGATGAAGTAGTGCTTATCGGATCACAGAAAAAAAACCGCATTACAGTCTCCTCGTTTAGCGACATGACCAATAATGTGAATTACGAGACACTGGTGCGCCTGCCCCGGGAAATACCACGCTTCATTGTTGCGTAACGTGCCAATATTTTTAAACGTGAAAAAAATTGCTGCAAGAACTCGAAAAGAGGAGTCATCCACTTAGCATTTTTTTACAACTGCAGGGAAACCGTATCCGGCTCCTTATTGTTGTAAGGAGACATCGACAAACCGAAGATTTGTGCGCCGGAACCTGCCGGAATCCAGGAACTGATCCTTAATGACACGCCTGTGAAAAGAATCCATCCCTTAGCCCGAAAAAGTGGTTTGACTCTTATTGTTCTGGCCGCTTTCTCAACACTTGTCTGGTTTCGCCTTAACGGCCTGCCGGATCATGATAATATTGCGGCCGCCGGTGCCGGCCCGCAGTCATCTGTGCTGGAAGTACAGGGTATGGTAGTCCGGCCGGAACTCTTCAGGGAGACCATCCAGTCTACTGGCAATGTAATGGCCGATATGGAGATATATGTACAACCCGAAGCCTCGGGGCGCATCACAGGTATCTATTTCACCGAAGACAGCGAAGTGCGGGAAGGGGATCTGCTCGTGCGCCTCAACGATGCCGAATTAAGGCAGGAGAAAAGGCGGATCTCCTACCAGATCAATCTTGCCCGGATCCGCGAACAGCGCCAAAAGGAGCTTCTGTCAAGAAATGCCATTGCCCAGGATGATTACGATGTAGCCCTCAATGAACTCCGGACCCTGGAGGCCCAACAGGACCGAGTGCAGGCTCAAATTGACAAGATGGAGATCCGTGCTCCATTTGACGGATGGATCGGCCTTCGGGAAGTGCACCCCGGCAGCTATGTGTCTCCACAGACGGTAGTTTCCAGCCTGCAGAAACTGGAGCCGCTGAAAATTGAATTTTCGATTCCGGAACGCTACCGACCCTCCGTGCGGCAGGGCCAGAATATCCGTTTTCAGGTGGAAGGCAGTGATGCGTGGAGAAACGGCACGGTCTATGCGGTACAGCCACGGGTGGACCGGCAGACCCGCACGATTCGCATCCGGGCACGAGCCTCCAATCCCGGATATCTGGTATTCCCGGGCTCCTTTGCCCGTGTTGAACTGGACCTGAGGGATGTCCCTGATGCCCTGCTGGTTCCATCGGAAGCACTGGTTCCTGAAATCAGCGGGTACAAAGTCTTCGTGCTTTCTGAAGGCCGTGTGGAAGAACGAGTGGTTGGCACCGGAACCCGAACCGACCGCCATGTCATGATCCGGGAAGGCCTGGTTCCGGGCGATACCGTTATCACATCGGGACTGCTTCAGATCCGCCCCGGAATGCCGGTCAACGTCCGTTTAACACAGAGGGAGGCGGCATCGCAATGAGTTTATCATCGATCAGTATACGCAGGCCGGTGCTGGCATCGGTCATGTCCATAACCATTGTGCTTTTTGGGATACTGGGCTACACAAACCTCGGTGTGCGGGAGTACCCCTCGGTGGATCCTCCTGTGGTTACGGTTCAGACCAATTATACCGGAGCCAATGCCGAAGTCATCGAATCCCAGATCACCGAACCTCTTGAAGAGCAGCTCAATGGCATTGCCGGTATCCGTACCATCACTTCGGTCAGCCGGGAAGGGCGAAGCACCATCACCGTGGAATTTGATCTGAATGTGGACCTGGAAGCTGCTTCCAATGATGTGCGCGACAGAGTCTCGCGGGCGGTTCGGCGGCTTCCTCCTGATGTCGACAATCCCATTGTCTCCAAAGCAGACGCGGATTCCAGCCCCATTGTATTCCTGAACGTGCAAAGCGATACAAGGGACCTGCTGCAACTCAGTGAGCTGGCCAATGACGTCTTCAAAGAACGGCTGCAGACAATTCCCGGAGTCAGTGAAGTGCGAATATGGGGCGAAAAACGCTACTCCATGCGTCTCTGGATGGATCCTGCAAGGATGGCTTCCTACGGCGTTACGGCTGCGGATGTCCAGAATGCCCTGACGCGCGAAAATGTCGAGCTCCCCTCGGGCCGTGTGGAAGGACTCTTTACGGAGCTGACCATTCGCACCCGAAGCCGGCTGGAGACACCGACGGAGTTCAACCGCATGATTATCAAGGAACAGAACGGATCGGTCGTCCGTTTTGAAGATATCGGCCGGGCTGAACTGGCTGCTCAGAATATGCGGACCATCCTCAAGCGGGATGGCATCCCGATGGTCGGTGTTGTGCTTATTCCCCAGCCGGGTGCCAATAATATCGCCATCACCGACGAGTTCTACCGGCGGGTGGAAGAGCTCAGGCGGGATCTGCCCGCCGATGTCCACACCGGCATCGGATTCGATACCACGGAGTTCATCCGTGACTCCATCAGCGAAGTCCAGCAGACCATCCTGATCGCCTTCATGCTGGTAGTGGGAATCATCTTCCTGTTCCTGCGTGACTGGCGCACGACCATCATACCGGTTATCGTCATACCCATTGCCATCATCGGGTCATTCTTTATCATGTTCGTGGCCGGGTTCTCCATTAACGTACTCACCCTGCTCGGACTGGTTCTGGCGATCGGCCTGGTTGTCGATGACTCCATCGTGGTGCTCGAAAATATCTATGCCAAGATTGAGCAAGGCATTAATCCGACCCAGGCCGCACTGAAAGGGGTGGGGGAGATCTTCTTTGCCGTCATATCCACCACCACTGCCCTGGTGGCGGTCTTTCTGCCGGTGATCTTCCTGGAGGGCCTTACCGGGCGCCTGTTCCGCGAATTTGGCGTCGTCATGGCCGGTGTGGTCATCATCTCCTCCTTCGTGGCCCTTACTCTCTCGCCCATGCTCTGTTCCCGCATCCTCAAAAGGAGGCAAAAGAAAAACCGGCTCTACCGGATTACGGAACCTTTTTTCTTGTGGCTGAACAGTCTCTACAGCGATGCCCTGGCATCATTCATGAAAGTCCGGTGGATGGCTTTTGTCATCATGGCCCTTTCCGCCGCCGGTATGATGTTTTTCTGGTCCCTGCTGCCGGCTGAACTGGCTCCGCTGGAGGACCGTAGCCGCATTCAGATTTCCGTTTCAGGTCCGGAAGGGGTTACCTTCGAGTACATGGATTATCATGTGGACCGGATCCTCGAGGGCATCAAAAATGATATTCCCGAATACGAAGCCATCATTTCGGTGACCTCCCCCGGTTTTGGCGCGGCAAGTTCGGTCAACTCCGCTTTTGTCAACCTGATCCTCAGTGATCCCTCCGAAAGAACGCGGAGCCAGATGGCCATAGCCGATGATCTTTCCGGCAGGCTGCGTAACTTTACCGGAACACGCAACTTCGTGATTCAGTCCCAGACCATCGGACAGCGCCGCGGCGGCCTGCCGGTGCAGTATGTGCTGCAGGCCCCCTCTTTTGAACGTCTGGAAGAGATCCTGCCGGCTTTTCTCGATGCCGCTTCGCTCAGACCCGAGCTCTCCATCGTGGACGTAAACCTCAAATTCAACAAGCCGGAGGTCGAGATCTCCATCGATCGTGAAAGGGCCCGTGAACTCGGTGTATCGGCCCTTGATATCGCACGGACGGTGCAGCTGGCACTGGCGGAACAGCGATTCGGATTCTTTGTCAGGGACGGAAAGCAGTACGAGGTGATCGGCCAGCTGATAAGGGAGAGCCGGGGCGCTCCCGCCTCCATCCGCAACCTCTATGTCACCGGCAACAACGGAGCCGCCATTCAACTCGACAACCTGGTCCGCCTTGAAGAGCAAAGCAGCCCGCCTCAGCGTTTCCGGTTCAACCGGTATGTTTCGGCCACGGTGTCGGCCGGACTCTCCCCCGGGTACTCCCTGGGTGACGGAATCGCCGCCATGGACCAGGTATCCCGCGAGGTGCTTGATGACGCGTTCCGGACCGATCTTGCCGGGGCGTCACGTGACTTTGTGGAAAGTGCCGACAGTCTGTTCTTTGCCCTGGTGCTGGCTATTATGCTCATCTATCTGGTGCTGAGCGCCCAGTTTGAAAGCTTCCGGGACCCCTTTATCATCCTGTTTACCGTTCCACTGGCCATGTTTGGCGCTTTCCTTACCCTGTGGTACTTCCAGCAGACCTTCAATATTTTCAGCCAGATCGGTATTATCATGCTGGTGGGACTGGTCTCCAAAAATGCCATTTTGATTGTGGAATTTGCCAATCAGCGCAAAGCCCAGGGCATGGATATCCTGGATGCGATCACCGACGCCGCGGCTGTTCGCTTTCGCCCCATACTCATGACTTCCCTGTCCACCGTGCTGGGAGTCACCCCCATCGCCCTTGCGCTCGGTGCCGGATCGGAAAGCCGGGTATCCATGGGTATCGCCATCATTGGCGGCCTGATCTTTGCCAGTGTGCTCACCCTTTTTGTCATTCCGGCCATCTATTCCTATTTCAGTTCACGGACGGTCCCCGCTGCTATTGACGCACAATCAGGCGGGGAAATCCGCTCCGAAACCGAAAAAAGCGTTGATGAGCCGGAAATGATTGGCAGATAATTCCCGTTATACTTATGATTACCTGACTACCTGACTACCTGATTACCTGACTACCTGATTACCTGATCACCGGATTACCGGATAGAAACTGTCACATGATTCGATCAGCCCACATCCTCCTCCTGGTTGTCCTGTTGATGGCCGCCTGTTCCAGGGCCTTCGATCCGGATGTCCGGACCGGCGCTCACCTGCGGCTGGCTGAGGGCTATCCGGAAATTATCATATCGGCCATTGCCTACATTGACGACCGGAACCAGCCGGTCATCGATCTGGATCTCGATATTATATACGGAAGCCTCATCTACCGCGAACGTGACGGACTGTTCGTGGCTGAAATGACTTTGCAAATCGAGATTTACCGGTTTTTTGATGATTCTGGTGAAGAATTTGAGCGTATTAAAACCCTCCGGGAACCGCTCTTGGTGGAGCAAAGACACGCTTCCGTCGTAGACAGCCGGGAATCGTTCTCGTGGTCTGACCGGGTGGCCGTTGAACCCGGGAAATATGCCGTGGTGTTTCAGGTCACCGACGAAACTTCCGACAAACCCGTGCGCAAGCGCGCCCACGTCACGGTAGTCGACCCCGACCATCATGAACCGAACCTTACCCATATCAAAGTACTGGTTTCCGAAAGACCGGATATACCCGACCTGATACCGCTCAACACCTACAGCATACCCGGCAATGTGGATACCCTGACCTTCGAGTTCCAGGTTACACGGCCCGAGGATAGTCCACCTCATGCCGTAAGGATGCGTCTGGTTCAGTTTGCATCCGATACCCTGCCGCCCCGGCCCATGTCGGGTGTCACCCCCACCACCGGCTCCCTGCAGTACAGGGGGATCAACTACAACCGGCGCGATGTCCTGGAATCACAGGAACGGATCCTGGAACATGAGACCGGTACCATCACCATAGAATACCGTACCGCCCGCCCGCCCCGTGGCAATTACCGTTTCGAAGCGGAGGTCTCAGCACTGGGTCCGACCGAAGAGGAGTTGCTCTACAAGGCCAGGGACTTCAGTTCCATGAGCAGTAATTTTCCTCATATTATCAGCTCCCGGGAACTGGCCAGCCCGCTGGTCTACCTCATGCGCAGAAGTGAGTACCGTGATCTGATGGACATCGATGACCGCGACACTCTGAAACATGAAATCGACCGCTTCTGGCTCTCCAATATCGGTGACATGGAGCGGGCCAGCCGGGTCATCCGCGAATATTACGACCGGGTAGAGCAGGCCAACAAGCAGTTCTCGAACTTCAAAGAGGGCTGGATGACCGATATGGGCATGGTATATGTCCTTTTTGGTCCGCCCTACTACGTAGAGCGATCTCTGGATACCATGGTGTGGATATACGGATACAACCGCGCCGATCCCAGGAGGGTCTTCTACTTCTACCGTACCCGCATACACAGTGACAGTTATCCTTTCGAACACTATATCCTCCAGAGGCAGAACCATTATCA
>SLHZ01000223.1 GCA_007135895.1 Balneolales bacterium
GGATACTCCCGGAATAATGGCACGCATTTTTTCAATTAAAGAAAGATACTCCTCCCGGGTGTAGGTCCGCCGCATCCTTTCCAGAATCGTGTTGTTGCCCGATTGAACCGGTATGTGAATGTAATTGCATACATTGTGCCGCTCCCGGATTACATGAAGCAGAGCGTCCGGAAAATCCTTGGGATGAGAAGTGGAAAAGCGAATCCGCATCTCCGGATCAATCAGGCTGCAGCGATGTATGAGTTCGGCAAAATCCGTTCCCTCATAATGATAGGAGTTGACATTCTGTCCCAGAAGCGTAATCTCACGGTAGCCCTGCCTGCTCAGCAGGCTCACCTCCTCCAGTATGCTCGGCACGGGACGACTGCGCTCCCGGCCCCTGGTAAACGGCACCACACAAAAAGAGCACATGTTATCGCACCCGCGCATCACGGAAATAAAGGCCGTTACCCCATTGCCGTTCATCCGTACCGGGGTGATATCGGCATAGGTCTCTTCCTGTGATAAAATGACATTAACCGCCTTGCGCCCGTCATCCGCTTCCGAAAGAAGGCGGGGCAGGTCCCTGTAGGCATCAGGTCCAACGACCAGGTCCACCAGTTTCTCACGCTCCAGAAATTGCTCCCGGAGACGCTCTGCCATGCATCCCAGTACGCCCATGATCATGTGTCCCCGCCGCTTGCGCTTCAACGCACGGAAATAATTCAACCGATTCCAGACCTTCTGTTCCGCATTGTCACGAATTGCACACGTGTTGATCAGAACCACCGAAGCATTTTCCGGTGTATCAACCGCATATAGTCCATGATCCGACAAGACGGAATGTACAATTTCCGAGTCGGCAAAGTTCATCTGGCAGCCGTAGGTCTCGATATAAAAACTACGCTTACTATCTCTGCTGCTGTCTCTGCTGGTATCCCTGTTGCTATCTCTGTTGTTATTCAACGCCAATTTTTTACTATGCTGTTTCGTGTTTCAAAAAGTTCACGACGTCTTCCGGCATCAAACCGGTTTTGCAGGCCATGTGTCAGGGTTTTGACGCCATTCGTTCAGATAGTCAAGATCGGCAGGGGAAATTACCTTGCGCTCCAGCGCTACTTCCAGCAAAGTGGGATAGTCGGTCAGGGCGCGAAAGGGAAGGTCGTGCCGGGTGAAAGATTCCTCGGATATCTTGAAGCCGTAAGTAAAAATGGACAGAATTCCCCGTACGTCAGCTCCGACAAAACGCAGGGTATCGGCTACTGAAAGAACGGAGGTCCCGGTAGAAACGAGATCTTCGATGAGTATCGTCGGCTGGCCTTTTTTAACCCCGCCCTCGATTTGGTTGCCCAGACCATATACCTTGGTTTTGCCCCGTACGTAAGCCATGGGCTTGTCCAGCAGATCGGCGACCCAGGCCGAATGCGGTATCCCCGAGATGGCCGTACCGGTAACTACTTCAGTCTCGGGAAAATCCGACCGGATGATTCCGGCAAATTTCCGCGCAATTTTCCGGCGTATATCCGGATAAAGCATCGTGAGACGGTTGTCACAGTAAATCGGAGCATTCCATCCGGACGACCATACGAATGGTTCCCGCGGCCGCAGCATCACGGCGTTGATTTCCAGGAGGTCCCCTGCAAGCTCCCGGGCAAAGTTTGGATCAGTTATCATATATCCATGGTATTGTGACCAACCGGTACGGTCAATGTGCTGCCAGTCTGAAGATGACCGGCCTCATTATTTCACTGGCTGTGTGCAACCCGGTTTAAATTGCTACAAAACAATAAATATAACAAAAAGAAGGCACAATTGCGCATACATACCAGCCACGATATCGTCCAGCAGCACCCCCCAGCCGCCCTCGGCATTCTGGATGGCTCCAATGCCCAAAGGTTTGAGAATGTCAAACAGACGAAAAAGGATGAAACCGGCGGCAAAAACCAGTACGTTGTACTCCCAGCTTGTGTAGATGGGAATGAAAAGAAAGACAATGACCTGACCTGCAAATTCATCCGATACACATTCCGAAGGATCCGGACCCAGGCGCTTTTCGATGCCGTTGGCGGCAAGAAGGGTCACCACCGAGAAAAACAGGGCAATAAGCATCGGCCCGAAAAGTGGATGAATCCACACGGATACAAAGTAGATCAGCGGCAGAGACGCCAGGCTGGCCCATGTCCCGGGAATTCTGGGCAGGTAGCCGATGTAGAGTACCGTTCCAGCCAATACAGCCCAGCTGAAGGATGATTTATTCACTTTAGAAAAAGCCTCCGGTTTAAATACACGTATTCCAATGCTGTATAAACTGTTATGATCATTACGCCATAAAAAGCCAGACCGGCAATGCCCGTGCCGAGCAGATATCCGGCATATTCACCGACCAGGCCACCGGCCTTTAAAAGTATGCCAAGTATAAGCACCGCATAGAGAAAAACCATCTGGACAAAGGTCTTGACTTTGGCCAGATAACGGGTCTTCATGGATTTGCCCCTGTGTTCGGACCATGCTCGCAACAGTGTGATCAATATATCACGAAAAACAATGATTCCGATGATCCACCATGGAAATTGTCCGGAATCAATAAAAGGCAGGCAGAAAAAACCGGCAAAGGTCAGGATCTTGTCGGCCAGCGGATCCAGAAACATGCCAAGCGGAGAAGAAGCATTGTAGCGTCGCGCGTAAAAACCGTCAAGGTAATCGGTTATCGCGGCTGCAATGAAGACGGCAAGGCCCAGCCCAGCCCAGAAAAAGGCATCCTGGAGATATAAAAAGACAAAAAGGGGAGCCAGCAGGATGCGCAGAATACTTAATATGTTTGGAATCCGTTTCACGATGCCTAAAGATAAAAAAGTTGTACTACTCTGAAAGCACATTTCTTTAATGGGTTCCGTACCTTGGCAGGTATGGTATTTTTTAATATAATGGCGGAAAATCCGCGGGATGTTTTCGGATGGTTGACATAATGCAGCAGGGTAAAGAAATGAAAGGCTGTTCTGCCGGTATCATCACCGTTGGTGATGAGCTGCTCAATGGCGACATCATTAACACCAATGCCGCCTGGCTGTCGGGCGCCTTGCGCCGTGCAGGGTTCACCTGTCGTTTTGTCTACACCGCAGGCGATGATAAAAATCAGATTCTTGATCTCCTCGAAAATGCGTGGGGACAGTGCAGCCTGATCATCGTGACCGGCGGACTGGGTCCCACCCGCGATGATGTGACCAGAAAAGTGCTGCTAGAATTCTTCCGGGACAAACCGGTCCGCAATCAAGAAGTTCTGGCTCATGTTACGGATTTTTTTCAAAAGCGCGGCCGTACGGTCACCGATGTCAACAAAAGACAGGCCGATGTCCCGTCACAGGCTCAGATATTGTTCAATGAACTGGGAACAGCGCCCGGAATGCTCATTGAGAAGGAGGGGAAAGTGCTGGTGGCCTTGCCCGGTGTTCCCTATGAGCTTGAACATATCACCGGGAAACGGCTGCTTCCCTGGCTCAATGAACATCGCTTCTGCTCGGGGCAGATTCTTCGCCAGCATTATATCCGTACAACCGGAGTCGGCGAGAGCGACCTGAGTGATCAGACACTCAGGGGACTTGACCGGGTGATCCCCGCATCGGCCGGTATCGCATTCCTGCCCCATCCCGGAGGGGTTGATATCCGCATCACCGAGCTTTTTCCGGATGAATCGGGGTCGTATCAAGCGTTTATTGACTGGATTACAGGTCGGAACGCCTCATGCACCTACAGCCGTGACTACCGGCAAAGTCTGGCTTCCGCACTGGTTGCACTGCTTCTGAAAAACGGAAAAACACTGGCTGTTGCCGAAAGCTGCACCGGTGGTTTCATCTCTAATCAGATCACCAACACCCCCGGAAGCAGCGGCTGTTTCAAAGGAGCCGTGGTGGCTTACGACAATCAGGCGAAAATCACGCAGCTCGATGTAAGCGAGGTCTCACTTGCCGAAAACGGGGCGGTAAGCCATCAAACCGCCCTGGAAATGGCCCGTGGCGTGGCCCGCCGGTTTCACTCCGATTTCGGCATCTCGGCAACCGGCATAGCCGGACCGGAGGGAGGAACCCCCGATAAACCCGTAGGAACGGTGTATATTGGTTTCTGGGCTGCGGACGGACTGGTTCACTTTGCCTGCCGTTACTGTTTCAGCAGCCTCAGGGAAATAAACAAGGAGCGAAGCACTTCAGCATCTCTTGAAATAGTGCGTCGGCACCTGACGGAGATCCGCGACCTGCCTTATCACCCGGAGGTGTTTTATCCTTGATCCCGATCGCTTTCATAGCATGGCTTGCACTGGCGGGAACCCTGGCAGAAACTCTGGCAGAAACCCCGGTAGAAACTCTGGCAGAAACCCCGGCAGCTCCCGATCTTCCCGGTGAATCGACCGGCATGCCAAAGGATCCGTTCGTTTTGATGGTAGATGGGCTTGCTGCCAGTGAACAGCAAGCCGGTCCGGATTCCACGGATCGCGTGATCCGGCCGTTTTCGATGGCTGTACCAGAGAATCAGAGGATTGTTGTGACCGACAGCATCAGTCGCTGGCAGCTTTGGTCAGATCATGGGGAATGGATGTCACGTCAGCCCGGTGTGATATCATTTCGGCAGGGTGGACTTGGCCGTCATGACGGGTTCCTGATCCGGGGCCATGAAAGCCGCCACCAGCGATTCTATCTTGACGGAATTGCCTTCAGCGAACGCATTTTTGGGACATCAAACTACAATCGACTGCCTCATTACAGCCGGTTTGATCACGTTCACGAGTTCAGCGCCTCCACACAGTACCACTCGGAGTTCATTACGCAGCGATACCATGTGACGCGGCCGCTGACACTCATCAATTACGATCAAACCACATTTGATCATCGGAGCACCGAAGGGTTCCTTACCGGGAATCTGACGCCTTCAACCAATATCTCCATGGCCTATTGGGGTAAGAATGAAGCGGAGGGCTATCGCAACAACCGCATGAACGGACGGAATGCTTCGGTGTCCGCCTATCACTATCTCAATGAATCCTGGCTTATGGAGGGTGGTTTTTATTACAGCGGACTTCAGCTTGGCGAACCACAACGCTATGGAATCGGTGATATGGCGACGTTTTCTTTTAATCATTTTGAAGTGTTTCCGGAAACGCCGAACGGCCGGTCCTCACTCCGGAACACCCTGTTCCGGGTGACGGCCTGGCACAGAAATAACAACACCTCTCACAGGCTGAATGACAACCACCAGGCCTCCACCCGTATTTCACTCTATCATGACCGCAATCGGCGTTTTCACTATGCCACAGGCGACAGCACAAGTATGCGCACGCTGACAACCGGCCTTGCAGCACGCCACATGGGTCACACCGGCCCGGTCCGGTGGATGGGAGATGGCTACGGAGAGTGGTCAGTCATCGACCGGGATCGCCATGCTTCCATGGATATTTCGTCCTGGTTTTACAGCAGAGGCCGACTGACCGCCAGCACAAGTGTCGTGCCGCAGGTCGCCCTGTTTTCCTGGATGTCCGGATCCTGGCGCAGCGACGGGTATGCCGGATATGAAGCGGGAGCGGGCTTTCGCAGCCGCCCATTCAGCCACTTGCGTGGCCATCCGCTGTCGGCAATACAGCTTTACGGTTCCTATGCCCGCGGCGAAGTGATGCCGAAGATCGGACATCTCTATTACTCAGGCGGCCCGCTAATGGGTAATCCTCATCTGAATAATGAAATCCTGGAACGGATTGAAGCCGGCCTCGCCTGGCAATCGGGTACATGGTCCGTTAGAACGGAGATTCACGCTTCCCGTATCCGGAAGCCGATTCTGGCCGGTCAGGATACCGCTTTTGTGCAGGCAGGTCCCTATACCTCGGCCGGTGGCATGGCCTCCCTGAGTAGAGAAAGCAGACATTGGGAAATCACCCTTTCCGGAACATTTCAGCAATATTTTTCTGATGATTTCTCCATTGAATCACAGCTGCTCGACCGAAGTGGACAACGTGTCTGGACCCGCGCGTCCATTCACTACAAAAACAATTTATTTGACCGGGCCGCTTTTGTGAAAACCGGTTTTTACTTGCTGGCATCACCTTCCCCCTACCGGTCGGCCCAGTATTATCCCGAACAGGACTACTGGGACCCCAACTCCTGGAATCCCGATCCCTCATTCACAGAGGCACAGGCTGTGCCGGAATTCCTTCGGTTGGATCTGGATATGACAGCCAGGGTGCGATCTGCGTTTTTTTTATTGAGACTGGAAAATGCATTGGATAATTGGCTGGTTCCGGGGTATTTTGAAACCGCGTATCTGCCCATGCCCGCCATGCGCCTGCGGTTTGGTGTTCGGTGGGTTCTGCGCAACTAAATGCCGGATACAAATCATCTCTGTATAAGCAAATCACCTCTGTATAAGCAATGAGCCTCGGTTATGTGATCAAAGAAGGGTTCTCCGGTTTCCGAAGAACCAAACTGGCCAGCTTCACTTCCGTGACGGCCCTGGTCATAGCCCTGCTGCTGGTAGGGCTCATGGCGCGGCTTGGCTACAACGGTTTCCAGGTTTTGCAGGGTCTTAAACAATCCATCGATGTTGAAGTCTTTCTGCTTGATATTGACCGGCAGCGCACATTGCGTATCGAGCAGGATCTGCTGGCCTATGCAATGGTGACCGGAGTGGATTACATCAGTAAAAGCGATGCCGAAGAGATCTTCCGCCGTGAGTTCGGTACGGAAGGAGAATCACTGGCTGATCTGAAATTTCTGCCGGCTTCGTTTCGAATAAACCTGGCACCGGAAGCGACTGCGGCCGAAATCAACCAACTGGTCTTGGAAATCGGGCGTTTTCAAGGCGTTGATGAAGTTGTTTTCAACCAGCAACTGCTGGAAATACTCGAAGAACGGCTGGAAACACTGGTGGCAGTCGGAGCCGGTGTCGGTATCTTTATCCTTTTTACCGCTGTAGTCCTGGTATTTAATACCATCCGGCTGACCATCTATGCCAAAAGAAAGATCATTCGCACCATGAAACTTGTCGGCGCCACCAATGGTTTTATCCGCCGTCCGTTTTTAATGGAGGGACTCATCCAGAGTATGATCGCCGCCCTGCTGGCAACCGGTTTGCTCTGGCTCGTATTCCGGTTCGTGATACCCCGGTATATACCTCAATTCGGGGTTCTGGCATGGCCGTATGGAGAGTGGTATTATCTGACAGGATTTCTCGTCTTGCTGTCGCTGATCCTGGGCCTCTGGGGCAGCCTGTGGGCCACGCGGAAATTCATCCATACCACCGAGATCGGGTGAGAAAACGTTACTTTTACGGGGTGAGTACGGTGGTTTGAACTGGCTGAATTACCGGTCTGCTGATTCGCTGAAAGACCGGTGGTTTAACCGGCTGAATTACCGGTCTGCTGATTCGCTGAAAGACCCGTGGTTTGACTGGCTTAGCCCGGCGGGTGCTCAGCGTGGCTGTGGCGCTACTTCTGACCAGAACGGACTTTCTTTCTTCGTGAGGCATCATCCGTTTTTTCACAGGTATCCGGATTCTTGCAAGTCCCGTAAAACTGCAGGGAGTGCCCGTCAATCTCGAAATTGTGAATGGTCTGCAGCATATCCTTGATTTCCTGAATCCGGGGATCACAGAATTCGATCACCTTGCCGCATTCGCTGCAGATCATGTGATCATGCTGCCGGTAAGCATAGGCCCGTTCGTAAATCGACTGGTTTTTCCCGAACTGATGTTTTTGGACCAGACCGCACTCCAGCAAAAGGTCGAGTGTGTTGTATACCGTTGCCCTCGAAACACGGTACCCAATGTTCTTCATACGGAAAAACATGTCATCGGCATCGAAATGGCCGTCAGCCCGGTATATTTCCTCCAGGACCATAAAGCGTTCCGGTGTCTGCCGGTGCTTTTTTTCTTTCAGGTAAGACCGGAAGATTTCTTTGACTTCATCGATGAGTTTGTCATCGGCAGGTTGTGCCATGATGGTGTGATCCTGTAATTGATAATGGTTGCCTGATGATAAGGTATGACAATTCGGGAAAAAATTCCGCGTTTCTGTCTTCCTGCAGGCAGTATGAATGTAATTTATTTCGCCGGATGAGTATGGCGCGATATGATCTCACGCAGCTGATCAACCGTTTCATCCACCTGGGCTGTCGTGTTATCTTTGCCGAAACTGAAACGCAGTGTGGATCTTGCCGTATCCGGGCTGTTGCCCATGGCCATGATCACATGGGAGGGTTTGATCGTCCCGGATGTGCATGCGGAACCGTTGGAGCAGCAGATACCTTCGATATCCAGATTGAGCAACAGCATTTCTCCATCCAGCGGCATTCCTTCCGGGTCGAAGAAGGTGACACTCAGTATTGTCTCCAGGCCAGCCTCCGTATCCCCGTTGAAGCGGACCTGCCGGCCGAAAGCATCATCAAGACGGCCCATCATCTGTTTTTTTAGCCTGCGGTTGCGCTGGCGCCTGTCATCCATCTCTTCCGCAGCCAGTTGCAGCGCCCTGCCCATGCCGGCTATACCCGGCACGTTGAGCGTTCCGGCCCTTCGTCCCCGCTCCTGCGATCCGCCCAGCATCCAGGCAGACCAGGGGGTGCCTGAACGGACATACAGAGCGCCTGTTCCTTTGGGGCCATTGAATTTGTGGGCGCTTATGCTCAGCAGGTCAACCCCCAGCTCCTGAACATCCAGCGGTACCTTGCCGGCTGTCTGGACGGCATCACAGTGGAACGGAATGTCTTTTTTACGGCATAATTCCGCCAGTTCTCCAACGGGATGCATGGTGCCGGTTTCGTTGTTCGCATGCATCAGGCTGACCAGTGCGGTGTCTTCATCCAGAAGTGGTGCAAGGGTTTCCGGATGGATTTTGCCGGTTTCATCGAGGGCAACGTGGACCACTTCATACCCTGTAGCCGCCGCCCGCTCCGCCGGCTCCAGGACAGCCTTGTGTTCGGTCAGGGCCGTTATAATCCGCTTCTGAGGCCGGTTTTGAAGGATGCCGAAAAAAGCGGCATTGATACTCTCGGTTCCGCTGCCGGTGAAGATGATTTCTGAGACATCGCAACCGATCACATCCGCTATGACCCTTCTCCACTGGTCTGTTGCAACGGCAGATTTACGCCCCATATGATGCGGGGAGCTCGCATTGCCGTAATCGTCGCCGAAAAAAGGCATCATGGCCTGAAGAACACGGGCGTCTAATGGTGTTGTAGCGGCATGGTCCAGGTAGATTGTTGACATGTTCTTTTTTTCATAGTATATACATCTGCCCCTTGTATTTTTAACAGCAGATGATCACTTTTGTTGTCTATCTTTATAAATACCGACACAAAAATTACTGCTGTAAAATAACGATTTAACCAAAATTTCCCGAAACAATGGCAAAACTCTCCCTGACTGATCTGGATTTGAAAAACAAAACCGTCGTTATGCGGGTCGATTTCAATGTGCCGCTGAAAAATGGCGTAATCACCGATGATAATCGCATCCGGCAGGCCCTTCCCAGCATCCGCCATGTAACCGGTGCCGGGGCAAAGCTGGTTCTTCTGAGTCATCTTGGCCGGCCCAAGGGTGAACGCAACCCGGAGTTCACTCTCAGACCCGTGGCCAAACACCTGGGCACCCTTGTCGAAACCAACGTGCACTTCGCCGAAGACTGCATCGGTGAAAAAGCCGCAGCGATTATTGAAAAGGCCGAAATGGGCGAAATTGTCCTGCTGGAAAATGTCCGTTTCCATGCCGGTGAGACGAAAAACGACCCAGAACTTTCAAAGGCGCTGGCCGCCCACGGCGATGTGTTCGTCAATGATGCCTTCGGCAGCAGCCACAGAGCCCATTGCTCCGTTGCCGGTATCACCACGTACCTGCAGCCGGCAGCTTCCGGTTTCCTGCTGCAAAAAGAGATTGCCTACCTCCAGGAGAGCATTGAAAAGCCGAAACGCCCCTTTGTTGCCGTACTGGGCGGAGCCAAAGTGTCCGACAAGATCGGAGTGATTGAAAACCTCATCTCCCGGGTAGATACCATAATCATCGGTGGGGGAATGACCTATACCTTCTTCAAGGCACTGGATCTTCCGGTCGGTAAATCTCTGCTCGAAGCCGACAAAGTGGACCTGGCTGCCACTCTGCTTGAAAAAGCGGAGAAGCAAAAGGTGGAAATCCTGCTGCCGGTCGACTCGGTGATCGGACGTGAATTCAAGAATGATACCGAATCGAAAACAGTGGGCCGGGATGGCATCGAAGACGACTGGATGGCTCTTGACATCGGTCCCGAGTCCGCAAAACTGTTTGTCCGCAAAATTGAAGAAGCCGGCACGGTGATTTGGAACGGACCCATGGGCGTCTTTGAAATGGATGCTTTTGCCAAGGGAACCTTTGCCGTGGCCCGGGCCATGAGCAAGGCAACCGAAAAAGGCGCAGTGACCATTATCGGCGGGGGTGACTCGGCCGCGGAAATAAAAAAAGCCGGACTCCAGGAAAAAGTGTCCCA
>SLHZ01000067.1 GCA_007135895.1 Balneolales bacterium
AAGTGTCCCGTTTTGCAAATCGTGATTTTGCCGATATCATGCAGACCATGATTGTCGATGATATCCAGCAGACATGGGACCCCGCATGGAACCGCCGCCACCTGTTCAACAGAATGTACAGCGAGGCCTTCCGTCCCAATGTCCCGGCACTTCTACTGGAGCTCCTTTCACACCAGAATTTCCTGGACATGCAGTTTGCCCTCGATCCGGGATTTCGCTTTGATGTGAGCCGGACCATCTATAAATCCATCTTAAAATATTTATCTGATAGTTATCAGTATGATTATGTTGTACAACCACTTACAGTCAGTAACCTGAGAATAATTCCACATACGGAATCAGAAGTACTTCTCCGTTGGGAACCCGTGGATGATCCACTCGAGCCAACCGCAGTACCGGAAGCCTACATCGTCTACAAAAAAAGAGGTGATGAACCGTTTGACAACGGAAGACTGACACACCAGCCTCAGTATCTGGCAAGCGATCTCGAGCCCGGAGAATTGTACCAGTTCAAGGTGGTGGCTGTCAACGATGGCGGCAAGAGCTTTCCCTCCGAGACTCTGGCGGTTTCACTGAATGGAAAACCACAGCGTCCCCTTTTGATTGTCAATGGATTTGAGCGGGTGGCCGGACCCGATATCGTTGACGAGCCGGAATTCAAAGGTTTTGCCCGATTCAAGGACAGCGGTGTTCCCGATCGATATGATATTCTTTTTACCGGTGATCAGTTCAACTATGATCCCGACTCGGAATGGCGCACGAACGACGCACCCGGTCACGGTGCCAGTTATGCCGATTATGAAACACGAATCATTCCGGGTAATACGTTCAACTTTCCCGGGCTTTATGGCAGCATCCTCCGTGATCTCGGCCTACCGTTTACATCAGCAAGTGCGGCTTCCATCCGTGACCGGCAAATTGATCTGAATAACTATGATGCCGTCATACTGATCCTCGGAAACCAGCGTACCACTTGGTGGCCCAAACAGGAATGGCTGAATCGGGAGCCGGAGTTCCAGGTATTTCCTGAAAGAATGCGTGAGGAACTGGTACGCTATATCGAGCTTGGCGGACGTCTTTTCATCAGTGGTTCTCATGTGGGCACAGATGCCGAACTTCGGATGACTGACGATCCCGGAGCCCTCGCCTTCCTCCGTGAAAAACTTCACGTCACGATCGAAACCAACCATGCTGCGCGAACCGGGGTGGTACGCAGCGTATCCGATGAACTGCTGCCCGCTTTTTCAACATTCACGTTCAACACGGGTTACCATCCGGATATTTATACCGTCGATGCACCGGATGCCATTGAACCCTACGGAAAGCCAATACCGTCTGGCACCTCTTCCATCGATGACGGACAAAGCGGCGCCTCCTGTGAAACGATGGAGTATGGTCAGACGGCAGAGCTGCCGACGGCAACGGTTACAGGTCTGACATCCTGGTCATCAGAAGCTGGTGATATCGGCGAATATGAGGATAACCGGGGATTTGATACCCCTGCCAAATCGGCGGAGAATCTGGCCGGACCAGATTACGGTACGGCCATTCGATGGTCTTCTGCGCGCCTGAATCTTGCACCGGCCGACCCTCAAACACTTATGAGGTATGAGGAGAATCAGTTTGGCGCCGCAGTCGGTTACCGCACCGAAAAATCGGCGGTGGTCACATTCGGTTTTCCATTTGAAACGATTATCGATCCCGCCGAAAGGGAAAAGGTGCTCCGGGGAGTCTTGCTCTACCTTGGCCTCGATCTGAACGGTAACTGATCTTGACCGAAAAGATCTTGACCGAAAACTATGCTGATGACCCCGGTCAGGGAAGCCAGGGATATTTTCTGAAATCCGGTTTTCGCTTCTGGAGATAGGCGTTCTTGCCTTCCTGACCCTCCTCACTCATGTAGTAGAGCAAAGTGGCATTGCCTGCAAGTTCCTGGAGGCCCACCTGCCCGTCTACCGCTGCATTGAAGGCCGACTTGAGGCATCGGATGGCAATAGGGCTTTTTTCGAGAATCTCACTTGCCCATACCATTCCTTCCTCCTCAAGCTGATCAAGTTTGACCACTTTATTCACCAGACCCATTTGCAGTGCTTCTTCCGCATTGTATTGCCGGCATAGGTACCAGATTTCACGTGCCTTCTTCTGACCTACAATGCTGGCCAGATAACTTGATCCCAGACCGCCGTCAAAACTGCCAACCCTGGGACCGGTCTGTCCGAATATGGCATTGTCCGCCGCAATGGTCAGATCACAGATTACGTGGAGGACATGACCGCCTCCGATGGCGTAACCTGCCACCAGTGCGATGACCGGCTTGGGCATGGACCGGATCAGGCGCTGTAAATCCAGGACATTCAACCGGGGTATGCCATCGTCGCCTACATAGCCGGCATCTCCCCGGATTTTCTGATCCCCACCCGAACAGAATGCGTATTTACCGTCCCTGGCCGGACCCTCACCGGTGAGTAGCACCACTCCGATGCGTGTGTCTTCACGGGCATCAGAGAAAGCATCATACATCTCAAAGATGGTTTTTGGCCGAAAAGCATTGCGAACCTCCGGCCTGTTGAAGGCAATTCGGGCCACCCCGTCGCTTTTCTTGTAGGTGATGTCTTCATATT
>SLHZ01000318.1 GCA_007135895.1 Balneolales bacterium
GATTGAAAACCTCGATATAATAAGCCGCCATCATATTGATAATGTTGGCGGCAATATAGAAAAAATTATATGAGACGATAAGTGTGAGTGAGGGTTCGGCAAAGTAGAACATCATGATGTTGAACACTGCGACGAGAGTCCAGCCGGCCAGCGTTGCGGCATAAAACCTCAGCTTGATGAAAAAATATCCGGCGGAAAAAACCAGCATGAGTCCGGCATAGTAGCTGAAATTCTCGGGTTCGTTGACGATCATGACAATGATCCCCAGTCCGCCGATTAAAAATGAAAAGAAGAGAAGAACCTGCCATATTTTCTTGAAAACAGAAAAAAAAGAGCAAATGTAAACGGCGCTTAAAAAGGGTACGACAATCACGTACCGAATGAAGTGGAACAGCGACTGGTGTTCCGGTATGACCGTCTGATCCAGTAACCCGAAAATCGCATACAGAAAAATGACAATCGGGAAAGCGATACGAAAAACCTTCAGTGATTCCTCGAAATAGTGCTGCTGGTAGAGTTCTTCGGTATGCTCGTCGATGGGACCGGGTAAATAGTTTCTGAATAAATCGTTTTGCATCTCAGGACAAAAATGAAAAGGGAATAGTAATGATATATGTCCTGCGTAGAGATCATCCGAAGTACTCGTACGTATTTCTACGCAGTTTCTATGTAATTTTACGTAATATACTGTGAAATAACTGCTTAAATATAGTTTAAAAAATGATTATCATCATGAGAAATGTTCATAACCGTAGCCCGGTCACACAGGCACATGACTATAAACGTCATGGACACTCCATCTGACCTTACCATTTTAAGTTTTTGAACAGGTGAAGTAATTTGAACAGGTGAAAAAATAAGTATATAACTGGAGCATATACCATGATTCCAATCGACAACATTGCGTCAGACCGCATTCAGATCGGGTATATTGAGGCAACGGATATGCCCGGAATCGGCGGTGATTATCCGCTACTGGATGAACGTCTGACAGAATGGCTTGATCGTCGCCGTGGTGAGCTGAATGAACAGGAAGACCGTTTTCGAAAGGCCTGCCGGGACATGCTTCGCTTTGGGCGTTACAAACCAACCGGTCGCGGAAAGCCGGCCTCGGAATATCTCCTTCGATCCGCAAGAGAAGGTACTTTTCCACGGATCAATATTCCGGCGGATATCAACAACTACATTTCACTGAAGTATCTCGTTCCCATCTCTGTCTGGGACAGGGACAAGATAAACGCGGAGTCACTGGTTTTTCGAACCGGGCGGACAGGTGAGAGCTTTGTCTTCAATCCGACCGGTCAGATTCTGGAGATTGAGGATCTTGTGAGTGGTTTTGCCCGTAAGGGCTCCGAGGAGATACCCATAGTAACACCGGTGAAAGATTGCCAGTTAACCAAAACCGGCAATGATACACGAAATATCTGTGTTGCGATCTACTATCCGGCGGGTTGCACGGAACCGGTGGGCTTGCAGCAAATGGTGCAGGAATTTTGCGAATTGCTTGATGGGGTGGCCGGTCGTGTAAGTCATATTGTACCGGACTAGTATTGTGCCTGTCTTCCCCGTAGAAAACTCCGGGAGTCATCATCTCTGGCGGCTCGGATGGATACACCCACAACCAGGGTATCTCCCAAGGTGAAGGGAGCTTCCAGTATCTCGGTATAGAGTCCGTCGCTCAATCCGGGTTTCACCATGGCCGGCAAAATGTTACCATCGCTAAGAAGGAAAACGCGTGTTCCGGTATCATCGGATCCTGCAGGCAGAGGCGGATCAGACGAGATAAGAGCTTCCGGGAGTCGGGCGCGAAGCGCGGTATTGCGGACCCTCAGTACGTTATTTCGCTCATCGGTAATCACGGATACTTCGGTGGTCATACCCGGCTTGAGCAGCCGGGCCCGGTTGTCCACATGTATCAAGGTTTCGTAATGAACAACATTATCAACGGTCATCGGGGCGTTGCGGACTTGTATGACGGCACCTTCAAAGGAAGTGTCCCGGTAGGCATCCACATGGAAAACGACACGCTGGCCTTCGTGGACGTGTCCGATATCTGCTTCCGAAACATTGGCATAAATATGCATTACGGAAAGATCTGTTGCAATTTCAAACAGGACCGGGGCACTCAGGCTTGCAGCCACCGTCTGACCCACATCCACATTGCGGGATATGACGATGCCATCGGTCGGCGAAGTAATCGTGCACCGGTCCAGCTCACGCTGCGCCCGTTCCAGGGCATGCCGCCGCACTTTGACCTGTGCTTCGGCTTGACGCAGCGTAGCGCTGGCCTGATCTACTTCCGAAGGTGCAATAAACTGGTTGGCCCGCAGCTCCTGGACTCTTTTCCACTGCAGGCGCGCAAGCTCCAAACCGGCTTTGGCTGATTCCAGTTCCGCTTTGGCAGAGCTGACCGCTGCTGTAAAAGTCGAAGGATCGATCAGCGCAATAACTTCTCCCCGGGAGACGGTACTGTTGAAATCGACTTTTATCTCTTCGATGATACCGGATACCTGGCTGCCCACCGTTACCTTCCGGACCGGCTGTAACGTGCCGTGGGCAATCACACGTTGCGATACGTCACCATATTCGGCGACCACGGTATGCAACGGAGGCA
>SLHZ01000125.1 GCA_007135895.1 Balneolales bacterium
CGGAAAATCCGTCAGGACCGCATTTGCCCAACTGGTTTCGTCCCTGTTTTCGCATCATGGACTCATTGTGGCCGGCAGCAATCATGCCGGCATAAAAAGGCACGTCTCCGCCTGCATACGGCAGGCCATTTTGGATCGGGCCGAAATACAGCGGCTACTGGAGGAACAGTCAGGGAAGATCGCAAAGGATTACCATCAGCAGGTCACGATTACCGACTCGCTGCTTTTCTGGCATGATCCAAAGGAGGGAAGGGTCAGGCTGGATTGTCAGGACGGAGTCTGGGAACGCGTACCCGGCATCCGCTTCTCCACATCCGGGCTTGTGAATCTTGCAGAGGAGAATCCGGCCGCTTTTTCTCCCAATGTGTTTCTGAGGCCCGTGATTCAGGATACCCTTTTGCCCAATATCGCCTATGTGGGCGGCCCGGCTGAGGTGGCCTACCATGCACAGATGAAACCGCTTTACGGGCATTTTGGGATGAATGCTCCGTTTCTGGCCTGCCGATTGACGGCAACACTCATGGAACCCTCTGTCGGGCGATATTTAAAAGATCTGCCATTTGAATTTCCTGATTATGCCATGCGGCGTGAAGATCTTGAAAGTCAGTATGTCCGCTCGCTGGAGGATGCCTCTGTGGAGAATCGTTTCAGCGAATGGAAAAGCAGAGTGGATCAGTTAACCGAAGAAATGCTGCAAAAACTCGATATCCGCGATCCAGGTTTGTTGAAAGCCGCTTCCGCAGCCACGAAAGAGCACTGCAAGTCCATTGAGCGCCTTGAGAATAAATGGAAAAAATCCATAAAACAAAAAGAAGAGGTACAGATTAAAAGAATTGGCAGGATTAAAGACTCGCTTTTCCCCATGGATATGCTCCAGGAGCGTGCCGTCTCTTTCATTTATTATATGAACAAATACGGTACCGGCATATGGACCGATATGCTGGAATCTCTGCAGAAGGAGAATCCGCCATTATTTACAGATCACTGGCTCGTAGAACTGTAAGAACAAGACTTACTCTTATTTGTAGTGTATGGATCGATCTGTTTTTCGAAAAAAACTTCTGAGTAAACGAAGGGAATTCGGTCAGGAGGGACTGGCCAGGATTTCTGCTGCTGCAGTGCAACGATTGGTCGCTTCCCGTCTTTTCAGGCAATCTGATATCATACATGCTTATTATGGTGTTGTAAAAAAGGGAGAGCTGCCCACTGCCGGTTTGCTACAAAGTATTCTTGATTCGGGTAAAACCCTGGTAATGCCAAAAATGGCGGATACAGGAGAAACGATGGAAGATGTGAGCGGGAACCCGGCAGGCGACAAAATGTTTCACTATGTTGTAGAGAGTCTCGACGAATTGGTGCCCAACAAAATTGGCATACCCGAGCCGGTTGAGCCCCGTAAGATTGATGTGCTGACCATCTCGCTGGTGATAGTCCCCGGACTGGCGTCCGATGTGGCTGGGAACAGGATAGGGTTCGGGAAGGGCTATTATGACCGCTTTTTAAGGCATACGCCGGCAGTCAGAGTCATGCTGCTTCCCGAGGCTTGCGTCCATGCGGAGATCCCCCCTGAGGCCCATGATGTCCCTGTGCATTATCTTGTAACCGAAAAGCAATGGGTTGACTGTTCCGGAAACAAATGATTCCGGGTTTCGTATAGTTCTGGTACATGACACAATGCATCTGCATACAAAAATGACGCTTGAAAAGAGATCATACCATGTCAGCAAAACAAAACAAAACCCGACTGCGCAATCATCTGGATGAATCTTTCCGAATGAGCGACGAGGAATATGAGCAGCTCCGAATGGAATACGAAAATGATAAAGGAACCCATCCCGGGGTCCGGAGCGGAACGCGGCTGGCCATCTATGCCGGAGTAGTACTTGTCTTTCTGGCTTTACTTACGATTGTCCAGCAGCTCTATTTCCCATACGGACCGGATCTCACACGCATTATCCGCATGGTGCCTGCTGCCGGTTCACTGCTAGTCCTGTTCGTGGGACTGGGTCTGCTTGCACGGGTCAGGAACAGAAAAAAGAGTCGCTCCCCGGGAGAAGGAAGGCGGGAATCCGTGAATCCGGAGATGGCAGATGAGACCTCCGATTCGCACGAGCAGGCATCACAGGCTGAAACTCAGACATCACAGAGTGCATCTTCAGACAGCAAAGCCCGGTACCGGGATCAAAGCGAAAGTTATTCCGGCTCCGGAGAGCATCATCGGCAAGAGTATCATGCCTGGAAAAACCGCAAACGCTGGTATCGTTCCCGCTCCGAAAAAATGTTGTTCGGGGTGTGCGGAGGCATCGCGGAACGGTATCAGATAGACCCAACCATTGTTCGCGCCCTTTTTGCTCTTGCTTTTTTCAGTTATGGATTCAGCTTCGTAATTTATATCGTACTGGCTGTGGTGCTGCCCAGGAAGCCTGCCGGTGTTTTTTAAATGGTCCGGTATGACACCCTGGTCCGGAAAGATGAAACCCTGTCTGGTATCATGTAATATGATCCGGGCTGGACAATTAGAACAGGATGCAAAAGTGGCAAGATGCTGATCTCATTTGAAGGTATTGACGGTTGTGGCAAATCTACGCAGATCAATCTGC
>SLHZ01000296.1 GCA_007135895.1 Balneolales bacterium
AGGCACATCAATGGGAGTCCCCGTAGCGGGAGGTTTTGGTGACGGAGAGGAGAAAGGGGATCCGAGAGATTATCGTTATCGCTGTTCCGCGTGGATTCAAACAAAAAAAAGGTCTTTCGTGATTGACTGCGGGCCTGAGTTTCGTTTACAGACGCTGAGGTCGGGAGTTCGAAGAATCGATGCGCTACTGCTTACTCACGAGCATACCGATCATATTGCCGGGCTTGATGATCTGCGATCGTTTAATTATGCGCAGAAAGGAGCTATTCCCGTATATACCAATCAGAAAACGGAAAAAGCAGTCCGCCGGAGATTTGCATATATGTTCCCTCCGGACAAAACTCCCGGTTCGGTCGATCTTGAGTTCCGAATATTGAACGACAGTATCCGGGATGGCGACTGTACTATCACGCCGCTCCCTGTAATGCACGGCGATATGCAGGTTTTGGGTTTTCGGATAAATGATCTGTCATATATTACCGATGTCAATGCCATTCCGGAAGCTACAGCAGAAGCGATATATGGATCCAAAGTGTTGGTACTAAGTGGATTAAGGTACTCGCCGCCTCATCGCACACATTTTACTATTCCAGAAGCAGTCGAAGTCGCCCGTTATTTACGTGTGGAGCGAACCTACCTGATACATATTTCGCCTTTTGTCCGGCACCGGGATATGATATCCAGGCTGCCTCCTGATGTCAAGCTTGCTTATGATCAGCTGGAGGTATTGGTATAAAAAACTTTACCGGTATTTGTCGTTGTCACCGGAAAGCTGGCTGTAGATTTCCTTGACGTTTTGTGATTCCTTGAGATTGCATATTAGCAAGGCATCATCGGTTTCAATGAGGCCGATACCCTGAAGGCCGACCAGTGCAATAACTTTATTGCTTTGACTTTGAATCAGACAGTTTTCAGATTGTATCACAATGGTGTTATCCGCTTCCAGGATGTTGCCCTGGCTGTCTGAATGGTGGCTTTTCATTTCATATATTGCCATCCAACTGCCCAGGTCACTCCATCCAAACCGGGACGGTATTACATATACATTTTTGGCTTTTTCCATGACGCCGTAATCTATGGAAATAGAGAAGCAAGCCTGATAGACCTTGTCAAGTGTTGCTTTGGGAATTTTGCCATTTGCTGCTTTTACATCCATTTCAAAGATTTCAACCTGATGGTAAAGCACCGGCAAGTAATCCTTTATGGCATTCAGGATTTCTTCTGTTTTCCAAATGAACATCCCGCTATTCCAGAGAAAATCACCGGACTGAAGAAATTTCAGTGCTGTTTGTAAATCAGGTTTTTCTGCAAATGTTTTTACCGGATAGGCCGTGTGGCTGTTTACGGCCAATGCTTTGTTGTCGAGATACTGTATGTATCCATATCCGGTTTCAGGTCGTGTGGGCGTGATCCCAATTGTAACAAGCCGGTGATCTTCACGGGCTGCTAAAACCGCTGTCTGCAAATCCGATAAAAAAGCCTCGTTGTTTTGAATATAATGGTCCGAAGGAAGAACAATCATGGTTGAGTCGGGCGCCCTGTGATGAATCAGTGCTGCAGCAAAAGCGATGCACGGCCCGGTATTTCTTGCTACGGGCTCTCCAATGACGTTTTCCTCAGGAATTTCTGGGATCTGGCTTAAAACCAGCGGAACATAGTCGGCATTCGTACTGACAATGATTCTTTCATGAGGAATGTAGCTGCTTATTCTGTCAATAGTTGCCTTTAATAAAGAAGATTCCCCCAAAAAGGGTAAGAACTGTTTGGGTTTTTGTATTCGGCTTTGAGGCCAAAACCGGGATCCTATACCCCCGGCCATGATGAGAACATACTCCATTAGAAAGACTCCCCTTTGTTTGTACGTTTGCAGGTTTGGCTCAGGAAGTTAGTAAAAACAGGATCAAGCTGAAACAGGTTCTGAGTGGAAATCCGCGTTTTTCAGTGAGAAGAGAAATGTTGAACCTTTTCCTGGCGTGCTGGTGACTTCGAGTTGCTGGCCATGTGACTCAAGTATGTGCTTGACGATGGCAAGTCCAAGGCCGGTTCCCCCTTGCTCCCGCGATCGTGACTTGTCAACTCTGAAAAAGCGCTCCGTTATTCTCTTGATGTCCTGCTCTTCAATACCAAGCCCTGAGTCTTTTATGGAGATCTTAATGAGATCCGGCTTGTCGGGTTCTATTCTGGTATGTACATGGACATATCCCCCGGGATTATTGTACTTTATGGCATTTTCAACAAGGTTGACGAGCACCTGCCTGATCTGATTGCGATCGCCAAGAGCAAAGGCATTGGTTTCTTTCTCTTTGAAAGCGAGTGTCACCATGGCTTTCTTTGCTTTGAATTGCAGGGTTTCAATTACATCATGTATGATAGAGTTGATTGGAATAATTTGAAGACTGGGTTTCATCTCCCCGGTTTCCAGCCTTGAGATTTCCATTAGATCGTTTGTCAAGAGAATAAGGCGATGGACATTTTTCATGGCTTTGCCAAGAAACAAACGATTCACCTTTGGGTCTTCCATGGCCCCGCTTTCCAGAGTTTCAAGATAACCCTGAACAGAAAAAAGAGGGGTCTTAAGCTCATGCGATATATCCCC
>SLHZ01000170.1 GCA_007135895.1 Balneolales bacterium
AATAATTCAGTTCGTTGGCTGCAATACCCCATTGGTCGCAGCAGAAAGTCAAAAAAAAGGAAATGTCACGCTGATATGCCCCAATAGTATTGGGTGAGGCATTCCGTTCAATTTCCATGTATTGCAGAAAACGGTTGAGGAGAGAAAAATCACTCATAAACGGCTCACGATGTTCAATACCAAGATAATGATAAGCCCCGCAGAAAAAAGCTCTTTTTTTTTAAAATTTTTTTGTAAGGGTTTTCATTGTTCCGGCTCTTCACTTTGCCATTAGGCCTAAAACATAGAAATAATGGATACTTATCCCTTAAAATATGGATTTAAAGTTGATGCATGGATTTAAATATGACTTATCCCCATTGTAAAACATGAAAAGACAAATAGATGAAATGTCCATAACCGCAGCCCGGTCACACAGGCGCATGGTTAAAAAACGTCATGGACACTCCATCTGACCGCTTGAATCCAAAAAATATAAACAGATGAAAATGAAAGATCCGGTAAAAAACATAGGACTGAACGGAAAAGACAGGCTGAACGGTAAAAACGGACGGTACGGAAGCTGCATTCAGCGTCAGGTAAACGGTGCGCAGGAGTCTGTTTCTGATATCCATTCTCTCGTATCGAGACGTCAGATTGATCTGGCCGTACTTTATCTGCTGCGAAATATTGAGACGATATACAGTGTAAGCTGTTGGGCCGAAAGGATGGGATATTCGAGAACCCATTTTTGCAGAAAGTTCAGGGAATTGTTTTCCGAGAATCCGAAAGATGTACTGAAGAGGACGAGGCTTCAGGCGATCTGCCGCTATATAGAGTCAGACTGGGGGGCCACAGCGTATAAAGTGGCCCGGGATTCGGGTCTTGGGGATGAAAAGGCCTTGCACAAGTTCCTCAAGAGACATTACAGAATCGGCTTTTCTGACTTGAGGAACCACCTCAAGAGAAACTTCTTTCGAATGCGTACGATGAGCAGCAATGTTGCCGATCAGGATGTTTTCTATCATCATGAGAGGGATTAGAAAAGTAATGCAAGTAGACCAGACGGTTTATATCAGACTTTTCTTCCTTTCCACGACGCCTGTCTGTTTCCCAGCCGGTCGGAGATTACTACAATGGCCAGCATTTGAAACCACAGAATACCCGGGAGATGCAGCACCGCGGTAATGGGTGGCCATTTCATGAAGAATGTGATGGTGGCACGCTGTAAAAATGCCGCTGATACGGCGAACACGGAAAGCCATGTTATGAGCTTCTGCTCAAAAGCTGCCGTACCGGGAAAAACGGTTTCAAGCTGAACTGAAAGGAGCGCCAAAACCAGCAGGACCGGCGGCATCAGGTAGACGGCAATATGCAGCAGCCAGGCCAGCATGAATGGCAAGTAGCGGTAACCGAAGCCGGCAAAAAAGTTTTTCCTGAAACCAGAGAATACTTCTTTGTGATTCCGGTACATGCGGCACCAGATCCTGTCGGTGCCATGAAACATTTTCATGGTTTTGCCTGCACGTACAATATTTTTGGCCAGCATGACATCCTCGACAACTTCCGATTTTACGGCGGCGTGGCCACCTGTTTCGAAGTATGCATCTTTACGAAATATCAGGCACTGACCGCAGGCCGTGGCAAAAAGGGGCTTGACAGCTGTTCTGATTTTTTCCGACGGTATCCACCGTGGCGCCCGGTAGCTGTATCGGGTAGGCAGGTACCCCGGAATGGTAGAATAAACGGTGGGAATTATCATTTTTTCCGACCATGTTGTCATAATCTGGTGTGGCCATACCGTTGCAAAATCGAGGTCATCGCCCAGCATTCTTTCCATCAGCCGCCCGATTGTTTCCGGGTGCAGCCATGTGTCGGCATCCAGAAAGATAAAGATATCGCCTTTGGCCAGTTGCGAAAGCTGATGGCAGGCCCAGTTTTTTCCCATCCAGCTGTCGGGTTTTTCCATGCCTGTATGGATCCGGATTGGCATGGCAGAGCTTTCGGCTTTTCCAAGTACAACTTCTCTGGTCTTGTCCGTCGAAGCATCATCGAGGACAAGGATTTCGCTGATAGGATAGTCCTGCTTCAGCAGACTGTCGAGCAGCCTGGGTAACGTATCTTCCTCGTTTCTGGCGGGTATGAGGATGGATACAGAGGGCGGGTCTGATTTATTAAGCCGTTGATGGCCACAATAATGATCTTTCAGACCACGGAAAAAGTAAAGATTATGAATGAGAATCAGACCTGCCGCCACAAAATAAAGGAGTGAGGCAACAAGCAGCGTGACAACAAACATGTCCTGGAGTACCGGTTCAGTTTATGTTCTCGGTTCCTTTGAGCAGATGGTGGTTGTGAAATCCCTCGCCTTCACTTTCAAAAAGGAGTCCGCCGGCCCATTGCTTGATATCGGATAGCTCTGTACGGCCATCGAGCCGGAACATGGCGTATTCGATCAGTCTCTCCATACCGGCAGCATCAATGATGCCCAGATAGTAAAGTTCAAGCATGTAGCCGTAAGCATCAGGAGCAATATGACTCCGTTCACTGGGATGCAAGGCACGGGGCGCAGGTCGATGATCCTTTGCCCGCTTCAGTTTTTGCCTGTCCGATGTTTCGTAGTTGTGGATGAGCCAGGAATAGGCAGCGCTGATTTCCGAGTGGTTGTAATTCCGGAACTTTTCAATCTTGATGTCACGAAGGTTCATGCCAATATGCATTCTGCGTACCAGATATACAATGAGGTCGATGATATGGTCCGGGTACCGGTCTTGCATTCAGTTGGTCCAGTATAGCTGTAAATATTTATCTTCTAATTCTTTCATACGAGAAAAACCCTGAGGCGTGTCATCTTCGTACCCGGCCAGGTGAAGAAGACCGTGAATGACAACGCGCAGCAGTTCCTTCACGAAACGGCACTCATACTGGATTGCCTGAGATTCGATCTGAGCCGGACAGCAGTACAGGGTGCCTTCAAGACCGTCTTTATCGTCCCGGAAAGGAAAAGTAAGTATGTCGGTCACATAGTCATGCCCCCGATATTTGTGATTGAGCTCAAGAATTTTCTCTTTGCTGACAAATACCACCTCAATGTGGGTGTAACGGCACGATTCGCCGGCTTCGATCAACGCAACTATACTTATAAGATCCTGATCTGAAAAAGGCGGATTGGAGCCTGTGTCGTCAATGACTTCGAGCAGGGCAGGAGGATTGATATCCTGTACCGATGGTGCGAATTCTTTGTTCGAGGAAGTGCTACCCACTGGTTCCGGCCTCCTTAGCGACGCTAGTCCTCATCAAAGTTGAATCCTTCAAAATCTATCGACTCAGTGAGAGAAAGGGCTACGCTGCACATCATGACTTCGGGAGGAAGCTTGGTGAAGTCACCCTTCAGCAAGGACTCTCTGACGTTGGCATAGAGGCTGCATCCAGCCTCTTTTTCGACAATCAATCCTGATAAGATCTCGCCATTCTTGCCGAAAAAGGTTATCTGGTGCAACATTTCACTGGCAATAAAAGCGGTGCAGTTATGAAGCTGCAGAAAAGTATCCTGTGTGTAGACAGAAATCAGGTTGGTAATATCTCCGTCGAGGTTCAGACCCAGATGAATCTCCAGGGCAATTTTTCTGCCGGTATTCTTATCTGAGATTTCAAAACGATATACATCGCCGCTTTTTTTTGCTTCCACTCCCAGCACCTTTGATATGGTGGCGATGTTTTCCTCGGAAAAAGAATGAATCATGGTCCGTACCTGTTTTCGGTTGTACTTATTCGGTTTGATACCGGATCTTGTACATTACATAGTCAAATATACGTCAACAATCGGAATAAAGGAACAGCAGCGACGAATTGCCACCTACTCCGCAGCTCCTTCCATTCCGGTATTTAATCCATCAGTATTCTGGCAGCTCGTTCACGATTTTCTTCCATGGTTCTGGGGAAAGGCAGTCTTTGCCCGGACACTTCAGCAATAAAGTCGGCAATTTCCAGAGCTTCTTCATCCATCCGGTTCATGTAGAAGATACGTTGTGCAATAATGTACCTGCTGGTGTCATACGACAGTTCCCGGATCAGCTGCTGCCGGTCAGCCTGCAGAACCGACAAGCGGTTTTGCAGGGTACGACGGCGCCCGGAATCCATCGTGCGGCCGCGTTCGGTGAGTTGATCTTCAAGACGACTGATTTGCTGATCCAATCCATCCAGATCCTCAAGATAACGCTTCATCGTCCGGTCCAGATCCTTTCTGGCCAAAGCGATCAGAGCGATAGCTCTTTCATTTTCATCGAGCTGGGCGTAGCGATAGGCATAGTTGAGGATGGAAGTGGGGTCACCCTGTATGGTGGAAAAGGGGATATGGTACTCTCCCCAACGCAGCCAGTAGGCGGCGCTGTCGGGTTGTCCGCCCTGCATGAATGCCGAAGCATGGCGATTGACGATCGTCCGGTAGTTGTCCATCATCCGGCGGATATTCTGGTCGAAGTAGGCTTTTTCGTTGTTAATTTCTCTGAGGCGGAATGATTTCAGACGCCTGCTGTGAATTTCGGGGTCATGGCTGCCATGGGTCCGGAAAGGCATGATACGAAATGCTTTACCCTCCAGGCTCATGTAATCCTGCATATTCATCTGGGCGTCACGGGCAACGGTAGTGGAGAAGTAGACAGGGCGGACCCACTTGTTCGTACGCAGGATTTCAATGATCATATCGTCCTGGATGCGCGTATAATGAATGTCGTTACCGTCACGATCGCGGCCCAGGAAGGTGCCTTCATAAAACCAGCGGACTTCGTCATCCACCTGGTCAAGTGGCACAGAAAACTTCATTTCTTCCGGTATTTCGGGAGGCGCCCATGGGAATTCGATCTCTCCGTCATAGACTCCTTGCAGAAATGTCTTGTCGACAGGGATAACATAGTCGCCCGGCTGGTGAAAATCCGATGCGCGCCGGAACTGGAACTTGTCGTTGAGGCGGTCCACCTCGGAATCCGTCAGGTCAATGGGGACAGGCGGGGCTTCGTGGTTCCAGAGGTTTTTCATTTGTTTGATATACCATTCGGTATTGAGGAGGCTCAGGTTCACAACCCGGACATCGGTACGGATTCCTTCCACTTCCTGAAGATACCAGAGCGGAAAGGTATCATTGTCGCCATTGGTGAACAGTATGGAGTATGGTGCGGTGCTGTTGAGCAGATTGTAGGCGTAATCGGGTGCCACGTACCGCAAGCTCCGGTCGTTATTGTTGTAGGTTTGCGTACCGACCAGTACGGGTACCGTCATCAGGAGCATGACCAATCCCATTCCTATGAACTTATTGCCTTTGGCATAATGCCTTACCAGTTCCACCAGCCCGGTAGCGCCCAGTCCGATCCAGATGGAGAAGGCAAAAAAGGAGCCTGTGTAGGAATAGTCACGTTCCCGGGGCTGGAAAGGTGTCTGATTCAGATAGGCAACAATGGCCAGGCCCGTTGCGGTAAACAGGACAAGTACAGCGAGAGCCCGTTTCCAATCTTTGCGGAAATGATACAACATGCCAATCATGCCGAGCAGGAACGGTATGTAATAGAAGCGGTTATGAGCGGGATTATCCCGCATGTCATCAGGTGTCCGGAACCCGGAAATCCAACGGGCATCCTGAATATCACTATCCCTTCCAATAAAGTTCCAGGCGAAATAGCGGAGATACATATGACCGACCTGATACCTCAGGAAAAACTGCAAATCACTGCTGAAGCGGGCGTACTTTTGCTGATGCCTGGGTTCCGGTGAGTATCGTCGCGGGAAGAGCTTGGGGTTGTCCCTTTCCAGACGTCCGGTCTCGTTGCTGTAGCTGTCGCCTCTGAGCAGGGGTTGCTGCCCATATTGTTCACGCTTGAGATAGCTTATGAACGCGTCCACATTATCGGGTGAATTCTGGTCAATGGCCGGGTTGACCTGGGAGCGGATGTATATCATGGAATAGCTGGAGTAACCGATGAGGATCAGGAAATACCCAAGCAGTGCGATATTGGCGAAGCGATAGTGCTTCTTATGCGTATAATAGATGCCATAGATGATCAAAGCGCCGAAAAGTACAAGAAAAATGAGGGGCCCGAACATTCCGCCGGTTGCGGTTGCGAACCTTCCGGCAAGCGCAGGGAGCTGAATGATGGTGAGTGGATAGATCAGAAAAAAGATACCGACCGTAATCGCTGAGGCGGTGATAAATCCGGTCAGCTCAAAATCATATTTTCTGAAATAGATGATCAGTCCGACAAAGAAGATGGATAGCAGACTAAGGAGGTGAATACCGAATGCAAGACCAAACAAAAAGACAATGAGCAGCAACCAGCGTTCATTGCGGTCATTCTGGTGGAGTTCCGACCATTTCATGATCAACCAGACAACGGCTGCAGTAAATGTTAGGGAAAGCGCGTAGGTTTCCGCTTCGATGGAAGTGAACCAGTGGCTGTCGGTAACGGCGAAAGTCAGGGCACCTACCAGGCCGCCGCCGTACAGACCGATACGGTCGATCAGGGGATACTGATCCACATCATATCCTTTGAACTCCCTGACAAAGCGGACGATGATCAGATAAAGCAGCATGATGGTGAGAGACGAAGCCAATGCACTCATGAAGTTGATCATCCAGGCGGCTGACAACGGACCGGTGAACATAGAAAAAACTCTGCCCAGCAGCAGATAGAAAGGTGTACCGGGCGGATGGGGTATTTGCAGTCCCCAGGCACAGGCAATGCGCTCGCTGCAGTCCCAAAAACTGGCCGTGGGCGGAAGGGTCAGCAGGTAAAGTATCAGGGCTGTCAGAAAAGAGAGCGCGGCAAAAGCCTTGTTAATCGATTTGTGATCCGTTCCCATGGTCAGGTTTGGTCAGGTTCTATTTGAAAATAGCGGGGAAATTCCCAAATTATGTAATAACAGACATTCTTATAATAATAGGAATTGCCTGCTCATTTATCAAAACAGGATTAGATAAAGGCGATAAAAAAAGAGTATCGAATGCTTAAAAACGAATTAGTTCTTTCACGTAGTATCATCATATCATGGATACTTCTCATTTTCTTATCCTGCACCCCTGCTGAAAAAGCCCTGATTCCGCCGGAAGATCCCGTGCCCTCGCGCAGCTGGTACATTCGGGACGGACCCCGTCAGCTGCTCCGGGAGCGGACATGGGATCTGGATCACCAGAAACTGTGGGTGCGTTTTGATTTTGAAAGGGAGCAGGTGCTCGGTAAAACAGAACTGTTGTTCCACAGTAAAATTCACCAGAGGGAACTTGTGCTGGATGCAAAAACCATGGAATTTGACTCCCTGTATCACGTTCTGAGCGGTGATGTATTAGACTTTGTGCAAGATTCATCGACAGTTACGATAATTATGGACAGAGATTACGAACCGGGTGATACGCTGGTACTGGGTATTTCATTCGTTTCGACTCCACCCAACCGTGGGCTCTATTTTGTGAATCCAAGAGGGGAGGATCCCGTTAAGCCCACTCAAATATGGACACTCGGTCAGCCTGAGGACAACAGCTTCTGGTACCCGACGGTTGATCATCCGGCTGAACGTGCCACACAGGAGGTCTGGATTGCCGTACCTCCAGGATTCACAACACTGTCCAACGGATTGCTTCTGGAGAGCCGAGTCCTGCCGGGAGATTCTCTGAGAACCGACTATTGGCGGCTGCACCAGCCACATGCACCGTATCTTCTGGCTTTGGCGGTAGGAGAGTACGAAGTTGCCGAAGAGATCAGGGATGGAATACTGTACCGTTATTACACGGAGCCCCGATATGCAGAAACAGTTCATCTGATCTACAGAAATACAGTTGAAATGCTTCAGTTTTCTGAGGAAAAGACCGGAGTACGATATCCCTGGGACCCGGTTTATGCACAGGTGCCCGTACATGATTTTATCGCAAGGGGAATGGAGAATACAACGGCCACCATACTGTTTGATGCTGTTCAGCTCGACAAAAGAGCTTCTCAGGATATCTCGTTCGAGCAGCTGATCATGCATGAAATCATCCATCAGTGGCTTGGAAACCTCGTGACATGCAAAGACTGGGCAAATCTTCCTCTGAACGAAGGTTTTGCCAATTATTTTGAATCCGCCTGGATCCGGCACAGCCAGGGAGAAGACGCCTGGTTGTGGAAAAACCGGTCAGACAGGATGGGTTATTTTGCCGAAGCGGAAGTATATCGCCGGCCGGTCATCTTTGATCGTTACCGCCTTCCCGAGGACATGTATGACCGGCATACCTATCAGAAAGCCGGGCAGATCCTTCGCATGCTTCATGACTATCTGGGTGATGAGCTATGGTGGAAAGGTGTGAACCTCTGGCTTGAAAAATTCTCTTTTGAAGCAGTCGATATATCTGACTTGCAAGGCCTTTATGAGATGGTCAGCAACAAAGACCTTGACTGGTTTTTCCAACAGTGGTTCCTTGAACCCGGACATCCTGAACTGCTTGTTTCTTATCATTTTGAATCCAAAGAGAACTCATCAACAGTTCAGATCGGGATAGAACAAATTCAGGACACACTCTATCAGCCTGTCTATCATCTGTACCCCGATGTACATTTTGTGATAGATGGTGATGATGGCAGCCGGACTGTCGTCAAGCGTCTCTCCATAACCAGCCAAAGTGAACGCTTTGAGTTCTCATTTGACGGAAGGGTGAAAGATGTGCTCTTTGATCCTGATATGACACAATTGGCAAAGGTCCGTGAAATAACGGATCTGGAAACCCATCTTAGGCGATTGAATTACAATAATATACTGGTAAGATTACGATCACTGGAACAAGTTGTCGAGCAGATGGATGAGGTTGCGGTGCGGCAGGCCGTCTACGTACTGGCTGAAAACGATGACTGGCATGGAATCCGGCAAATGGCATTGCAATCTATTGGTCAGCAATTAGATAAGTATGAATACAACGATATTTTCTCACTGATTGAAAAGAAAACCTATCCATCAGAAAAGAGTCACCATGTACGCATGACTGGTGTTCATCTTGCAAGGGAAATGCAACCACCAGACTCGTTAATGCAAATTGAGTTAAGGGACTATCTGCACGGTATGATTCAGGATACAAGTTATTTTGTTTCCGCCTCGGCAATTCGGGCAGCTGGCAAGATCTTTCCGGACTATCTGATAGAATGGATACAGCCTTATTATCAGAGTTATTCCTACAGAAACATCATTCAGGAGGCGATTGCCGATGCTCTGATTGAATCGGAAAATGAATCGGGGCTTTCAGTCATGATAGAAATGGCTGGTGAACCAGGTGACCTGAATTATCCACATCGATTACTGACATATCTTCGGGACTCTCTTGATGAAATAACATGCGATGAGAGTCTGGAACAGGTGAAGCAGCTTTTCAGGAGCCGCATAGATGATCCTTATCCAAGATATCGCATACTGGCATATGAAATGATGGCACTGATGAACGAGATATCCGCGCTTGACAAGCTTCGCACTGCGGCAGAAAGGGAGCGAATTTCGATCAATGAACGAGAGAAAATCAAAAAAGTCATTAGAATACTTGAAATAGAGAAGGAATTGGATAATAGTCCGGCAGAAAGACCCTGATAAGGAGGTGTCCGTTTGTCGCATAATTAATATTATGTAAAGTCATGTATTGAGAGATGTAGCGAAAGATGTATCGAGAGAGATATGGATATTTCCCATTGTGCTTTTTCTCTTCTCTTCTTCTGTGTATGCGATAATTTCAATTATTGTGGCACAATGATCACCGAAATAGCCAATCAAACAAAGTGAAATCAAACAAACCACTCTTTTGGATCAGCAGGCGGACTCGCACTCTCTACCTTTTTCTTGATGAGCTGTTTGAAGGCGATAACCATCAAGATAATTCCTGCAGACAAGAATAGTGTCCAGGAATAGTCCGGTATGGAAAAAACGCCGGCCGGCAGCCAGCTTAATAAATATAGAGTCAGAAAATATCCGATTCCGGCAATTCTCCTTGCGGAAAAAGATGATGGTTCGGGACATCTAGAGATAATCGACGGGTTGCAAAGACTAAATGCGATCATTTCTTTCATTGAGTGCTCGTATCCACTCTCAGATGGTCGGTTTTTTGATATTTCTGCTTTCCCAACGGCAAAGGTTCGGCTTGATGAAGGGGCATTTTTTCCACTGGGCACTGACCCGTTGATTTCCGGCGCCGAGGTGACTACGATCCTTGACTACTCACTTGCTTTTTCTGTTATGAGAAAAGCGACGGATAGCGAGGTCGATGATGTGTTTGATAGAATTAACTCTTATGGCCATCGATTAAGCGACCAAGAGCGCCGGCAATCCGGAATTGAAAATGAGTTCTCAGAACTCGTAAGGCGCGTGGCCTCAAAGCTTAGGGGTGATG
>SLHZ01000304.1 GCA_007135895.1 Balneolales bacterium
GGCTGTCGGGATTGTCCGACCGTACTTGCCTGCCGGGTGGTTGCCGCTTGCTGTTGTGATACGGTCTGTCGCTCCGACACCGTTTGCCGGGTGGAAGCAGGATGACCGGTAGAGGTGCGTGCGGTTGTTCCCGTCTCACCATGTGTCCCGCCGTGTTTTTGTGCCGGTTCTTTTCCGGACAAAATTTCTTCAAGTCCGCCGAAAAAATCTTCCCATGGCATATCCGAAGGATCTTTATCGTGGCTGGCGGTGGGACTGCCGGCCGCTGTTCCGGCACCGGTCGTTTGGGCTGCGGTACGATCCTGCGGCCGGCCGTATGGGCCGGATGCCGGTGATCCTCCGGCAGCAGAGCCCGTAGCGGTTCCCGGAGAAGAGCGTGTTGCGGAACCTGCGGCCTGCCCCTCCCTGCGTCCGCGCTGGAATATCTCCTCATCGCTTTTCCGCGCCCAGGGATCCGAACCGTCGGGGTTTCGTCGGGTTTTTTGCTGTTGCTGTTTGGCGCCCTCAATCAACTTGCGGATGATGGGCCAGAAGATAAACAGCACAATCAGGATTTGCAGCGGGGAGATTTCCATAGGGCGTTTGCCATTAACGGTAATTTATCCGATCATTGAGGTTTCTGAAGTTTCACGAAAAAAGTTGTTGCAACCGGTTTTGCGGGATGGTCAGACCCATCTGCCAGCGTGATGGCAAAACGGCTCTGATGAACACGCAAGTCATGCCACAAAATATACAAATGCCGGTACAAATGCCGGATCGGCAGGTACAAGATATCATTTTTTTTGGCAACTGTTGCACGGTTACACCCGGGGAACTTTCACATGAACGTTCTACCAATCAGATGATCGCTGTCCCAACGATGATCGATGATCGCAGATGATCGCTGTCCCAGATGATCGCTGATGATCACTGTCCCAACTTTCTTATGGTAACACCAGATGAAGCCCATGAATTCCTATAACATCACATCACTGATCAAAAAAAAGCGGGACAAGCAGGCGCTTGAAGCCGATGAAATCGCCTATCTGATAAGACAGTACCGGCGCGACGCGGTACCGGATTACCAGATGAGCGCTTTCCTGATGGCGGCCTACCTGAATGGCATGAACGATGAAGAGGCCTCGGTGCTTACCCGTGAAATGCTCCATTCGGGGAAAGTGATGGATCTTTCCGATGTACCGGGCATCAAAGTCGACAAGCACTCCACAGGCGGTGTGGGAGATAAAACCTCGCTCATACTCGCGCCAATCGTGGCAGCCTGCGGAGTTCCGGTGCCAATGATATCGGGAAGGGGCCTGGGCCATACCGGAGGCACTCTGGACAAACTGGAATCCATACCGGGATTTAATGTGAACCTTGATTTGGACCGGTATGTCGAAGTTCTGAGGAAACATAATCTCGTGCTGGTCGGACAAACCGATGAAATTGCCCCGGCCGACAAGCGGATGTACGCGCTGCGCGATGTAACGGCTACGGTTGAATCGATACCGCTCATCGCCGGAAGCATCATGAGCAAGAAACTGGCCGAGGGCATCGACGCCCTGGTGCTGGATGTGAAATTCGGTTCGGGCGCTTTCATGAAGACCCGGGAGGAGGCCCTCGAGCTGGCCGGCCGTCTGGTGGGCATCGCCGAGGAATTTGGTAAAAAGACGATCGCCTATCTGACCAGCATGGAGCAGCCGCTTGGCTGCCATATCGGCAACTGGCTTGAAGTGGAAGAGAGCATCGGCTGCCTGAACGGCAACGGACCGGAGGACTTGATGTCCCTGTCGCATCAGCTGGCCGGCACCATGATCTATCTGGGGGGAAAAGCGGAGAGCATCGAAGAGGGCGTGGAACGAAGCCGGCAGGCTGTACAGGATGGCAGCGCCATCCGGAAACTGCGTGATATCGTTCTTGAGCAGGATGGATCGGCCGATTACATCGACCGGCCCGATGACTATCCGAAAGCTGCCACCAGCTTTCAGGTACATGCCGGGTCAGAGGGCTATGTGACCGCCATGGATACCTACCGTATCGGAATGGCAGCGCTGGAGCTTGGTGCGGGCCGGACCTCCAAGGAAGATGAAATCGATCCGCATGCCGGCATCATTCTCAAAAAAAAGATTGGCGATCCCGTAAAAGAAGGTGAAACAATTGCCGTCTGCTTCACGAATAATGAAGTGACAACGGATAAGGTTCACCTGATGCTGCAGGACGCCATCACCATCAACGACGTCTGGAAACAAGCACCGGAACTCATCACTGATGTAGTAACCCGTGAGGGCGTAACAAACTGGACCAGGTGACCTTATCCGGATTTTTTCAAAAAAAACCGGATAAACGTCATGTGGAAAAGATTTGTAAGAGCCATTCGATCCCTCTTCGGCGGCGCAGTAAGCGCCATGGAGGATCCCAAACGCATCCTGGAGCAGAATATCAGGGAGCTCAATGACCAGGTGCCCGTGATGAATGAGAACATCGCTACGGTCAAGGCCAACCTGATGCTGCTGCAAAAAGAGGTCAACCGGTATGAAGAACATGTCGCTGACCTTTCTCACCGCATCCGATCGGCCATCGAAGCAGGCCGTGACGATATCGCCGAAAACTACGCGCTGCAACTGCAGCGGGGCAGGCAGATCCTGGATACTACCATGGAACAGCTGCGCTATGCCCGGACCGCCTACGACAAGGCGCTTCAGGTCAAGAAGGCCTTCATGCGCGAAAAGGACCGGAAGATCCGTGAAGCCCGTGACGCCATGCGGGAAAGCGAACGCTCAGCCTGGCAGGCCAAAGTGGCCGATACCCTCGAGCAGTTCGAGATTGGCGGCCTCGATGCCACTCACGATGAAATGATCGCGCGGATCCGTGAAGAGACGGCACGCAATGAGGCCCGCATGGAACTGGCCCTCGACAGCGTGGACAGCAAGTCCCTCGAAGTGGAATACGACGCCGAAAAGCTTAAAGCCGCTGAAATCGTGAAAAATTTCAAGAAAAAGATGGGTCGCGTACCCACGCTGACCGACGGCGAAAAGGAGTTCGGTACGAAGGTCGAAACCGCAGGCGAAGTACGATCGAACAAGAGCCCGATAACGGTGAGGTAGCACCATGAATACGATCCAGTCCATCAATTATCCCAGGGAAGCTTTTTTGCATCCGCTCAATCTCGCATACCTGATGCTGCTGAGCCTTGCCGCTTTCTTTGTCTCCGGAACACCCTGGATGCCCACACTGGTCATTACCCTCGGATTGGGTCTGGAACTCCTCTACCTTGGAACCGTTCCCACCATGCCGCTCTTCCGGCGGCATGTGGTAAGCCGACGCGAATACGGCTTCAAAGAGTCCGATACCGAGAAGCAGCAGTTCCATCAGCTGCATCCCGACTACCAGAAACGCTTCCTGTCGCTTCGCCGGCTGACAGAAAATGTAAAAGGCAACTTTGCACACATGCCGGGATCATCCCGGCCTCTGACCGATCATCTCACAAAGCGCCTCGAAAAACTGCTGGCCGAGTATATCGGACACCTCTACCAGCGCCAGAGATATGACGAGTATCTCAACTTTGCCTCGTCGGACAGTATCCGTATAGAGATACGCGCCCTTGAAAAGGACTTGAGGGAAACCTCTTCGTCACGCCTGCGCGAAGTCCGCCAGCGGAGACTTGCCATTCTGAACCGGCGCCTCGAAAAATTTCAGATGGCCTGTGAAAAAGCGCTGGTGAGCTTGTCCCAGTGTGAAACCATCGAAGACGCCATACGGTATGTCTACGAGAAGTCGCTTACCATGTCGCACCCCGATGATATTGACAGTCAGCTGGACATGCTCCTGGCCGAACTTGAGGAGACATCGGTTATCATGCAGGATATTGAAGATAACCTTCCACCGACGTATACTGTACTCTCAGATATGGAAACCCGGCAGGCTTGAAAATCGAGTTTTCTCCGGTCTGCACGGGCAGCAATGAGTACAGAATGAACATACCGCACAAGATACTGGGAGTTGAAACCAGTGATTATATAACGGTGGTCACCATCCGGCGGCCCGAGATATTGAATTCGATCAGCATGGAGCTGCTGGAAGCATTGCGCGATCTCTTCCGCGAACTCCAGAAAGACCGGGATACCAGGGGCATTATCCTTACCGGAACGGGCGGCCGCGCTTTTGCAGCGGGTGCCGACATCAACGAGTTGAGCCGTCTGAAAACGAAGAGCGGCGAGAAGTTCTCCCTGCGCGGCCAGGCGGTTTTCGCGACCATTGAATCGACCGGCAAGCCGGTCATCGCTGCCGTAGAGGGTTATGCCCTGGGTGCGGGCTGCGAGCTGGCCATGTGCTGCCATCTGCGTGTGGCTTCCCGTACGGCCCGCTTTGGTCTGCCGGAGACGGGACTGGGTATTATCCCCGGTTTTGGGGGGACCCAGCGGCTGACACGCATGATCGGCAAGGGGCGGGCCCTGGAGATGATCCTCGACGGTTCGCCGGTCGATGCGGTCAGAGCCCTCGAGATCGGACTGGTCAACAAGGTCGTTGATGAAGGACGGACCGTGGAAGCGTCCGTCAAATGGATGCGCAACATCATCAACAAAGCGCCGGAGGCCCTCGACAAAGCCATTCAGGCGGTCCATGCCGCCTATCCCAACCGCGCGCACGGTTTCCGCCAGGAAGCCGAAATGTTCGGTTATTTGTGCGGAACGTCCGACTTCAAAGAGGGGACCAGAGCCTTTCTGGAGAAACGCAAACCCGATTTCGGAGATGATGCATGAATGAATGGCTTCTGATTCTGATTACCATTCTGCTGAGTGCCTTCTTCGCCGGATCGGAGATTGGTTATGTCTCATCCAACCGTCTGAAGCTGGAAATACGCGCCCGAAAAGGCAATCTCCGCTCCAAGGTACTTTCGTTTTTCCTGAAAAAACCGGAAGCCTTCCTCTCCACCACTCTGGTCGGCAACAATATCGTCAATGTGATCTATGCCACCATGATGGCCCTGTTTCTTCTGAAACCCGTATCAGAGACATGGTTCCGGCTGTTTGATACCGTACCCTCCGAAATGGTGATTCTGTTGCTCCAGACACTCATCGCTTCGGTCGTCATCATGATATTCGGTGAGATCATACCCAAAGTGATCTTCCGTATCAATTCCGAAGGCCTCATTTACAATCTGGCTATTGTTCATCGCGGACTGTATTTTGTCTTCATGCCGTTCATTCATGCCGCCAACGGGGTGGCCGAACGCCTGATCCGCCTGTTCATCCCCCTTTCGGAATCATCCGAACAGATCTACCGGCGCCAGGATATTGAAATGCTGCTGCGGGAACTGGGGGAAAGCGAGGAGTCGGAAATCGACCGCGATGACTCGGAGATACTGACGAACGTGCTCAAACTCTCCAACAAGCGGGTGCGCGAATCCATGATACCCCGTACCGAGATCGTTGCCGTGGAAAAAAACGCCGATTTGCAGGAGGTTCTGCAGAAGTTTGTATCGTCAGGCTTTTCGAAAATTCCGGTATATGAAGAAACCATCGACAATGTGATCGGGGTGGTTTTTGCCTATGACCTGTTCAAGGGTCCGGCGAACCTGAGTGATATCATACGCCCGGTCAAGCATATCCCGTCGAGCCAGCGGTCAAAGAACCTGCTTACGGAGTTTCAGAAGCTCAATATCTCCATGGCCATCGTCATCGACGAGTACGGGGGTACAGCGGGACTGATTACCACCGAGGACCTTCTTGAAGAGGTTGTGGGCGATATTCAGGATGAATACGATATGGAAGACCGCGTGATCCGGCGCGTCTCACCCAAATCGTTCCTGCTCAGCGGACATGTGCCACTGGAAGAACTTGGTGAAAAATATCCGGACCTGCCGTTGCCCGAACGCACGGCCAACTACGAAACGGTGGGCGGCTTCATCATTCACGAAATCGGCCGGATTCCCAAAGAGAACGAAGAGATCCAGATCGACCGGTACAAATTTGTCATCTCCAAGGCACGGCAATCCCGTATTGAAACGGTCAGGATGACCCTTTTGTAGAAGTGCTGGCCGAACCTCTTGCCGATGTGTCTGCTGACCCTCTTGCCGATGTGTCTGCCGAACCACCTGATGAAGTGACGCAACGGGCCCGTCCGTCGTGCCATTCGATATCATAAGGCAGGGCGCCGGCGAAGTTTCCCGACTTCCTGACCCACAGGTTGTCCTGCCAGATGCGGGTATATCCTTTTTTCAGGGGTGCATTGGGGTCGGCGGCGGCAAGCCGGTGCGTCATGCCGTTGAGATCCGCCTTCCGCTTCAGCATCAGGGTATGGGTCCGGTGGCTGATGGTTCCGGCCAGTGAGATGTTCTCCGTTCCGATGCGGTGAATCCGGTTCCTGAGCAGCTGAAGCATACGATCCTGCTGCCATTGCAGCAATTCACGGTGACGGTCGATACGTTGTTTCACGCGGTGCAGGGCGTAGTTGTCGAGAAAACGCGAAACCGTATCCCGGTATCGTTCCACCCTGTCACTGACCAGTCGGTCGAGACGCAGCTGGAGTTCTTCGATCCGCATGCGCAGATCATTGCGGTCGGGTACGGCCAGGATGACGGCCTGGGTGGGGGTGGCGGCCCGGACATCGGCCACGAAATCAGAGATACTGAAGTCCGTTTCGTGTCCCACAGCGCTAATGACCGGCACGGGGCATTCGGCAATGGCACGCGCCACCACCTCTTCGTTGAATGCCCAGAGATCTTCCAGCGACCCGCCGCCGCGACCGACAATGAGCACATCGGCATCGGTTTGTTCCGACAGGTACCGGATGCCTTCGGCGATCTGCGGAGCCGCCTGCGGACCCTGAACAGCCGCATGATAGAGCAGTAGACGGCACAGCGGAAAGCGTTTTTCAAGTGTCTGGCGAATATCCTGGAAAGCAGCACTTGCCGATGAGGTCACCACTCCGATCGTACCGGGCAGGGCCGGCAGTTTCTTTTTGCGCGAAGGGTCGAACAAACCCTCGGCTTCCAGTTTCTTCTTGAGTTCTTCGAAAGCCTGCTGCAGCTTGCCTATGCCTGCTCTCCGGATAGCCGTGACAATCATCTGGTAGCGGCCATGAGGGGCATAGACCTGGAGGGAACCCGTCGCAACGATCTCCCTGCCCTGGTCCGGCTCGCTCTCAAGCTGGGTGCGACTGGAATACCACATCACACAGGGAAGCTGGGCTCCGGCATCCTTGAGGGTGAAGTAGAGATGGCCGTTCCGGCTCACCTTGGGCTGGCTTACTTCGCCCCGTATCTCGATTACCCCGAACTGATCTTCAAGAAGGTATTTGATTTCATCGGTGAATTCGGTCACCGTATAGACATGCGAACGTTCGAACGGCATATATCAATGAAGGATTGTGTTGCAGTATTAAAACAGGAAGAATAATAAAAAGATAAGAGAAAAAGGCGTCGCCGTCCGACTTTTTCGGGGCGTTTCTTCTGCAGATGGGTTATATTTGGATGCCTTCATCTTTCCCATCAATTTTTTTCTGCCATGAACGAAGAACGTGACCTGCTGATCCGCAATGTCTTCCCGGTCGGCGATTCCCATGACGGTACCACGAACCTGGATATCCGCATCACGGGGGGGATTATCCGTGACATTTCCCCGCAGCTGGATGCGCGGGAAGGGGAGACGCTCTACGACGCGGGGGGTGCCTTTGTCTCGGCGGGATGGATGGATATGCATGTGCACCTGCGTGAGCCGGGATACGAGCATAAAGAGACGGTACGCACGGGTTGTGAAGCGGCGGCGGCGGGTGGTTTCACCGCTGTGGCCTGCATGCCCAATACCGATCCGGCCATTCATACGCGCGATGTGGTGGAGTTTATCAAAGAGAAATCCCGTGACCTTCCCGTTGATGTCTATCCCATCGGTGCCGTATCACGGGACCGTGCGGGCAAGGCCATTACCGAAATGGCGGATATGAAGGACGGCGGGGCGGTGGCTTTCAGTGATGACGGCGATCCGGTCTGGGACAGCCGTCTTATGCGCACGGCCCTGGAGTATGCCGCCATGCTGGATGTGCCCGTCATCAACCACGAAGAAGATCTGGCGCTTTCGCGTCCCGGACATATGCATGAGGGTCGGGTGTCGACCCGGCTGGGACTCCGGGGTTCCCCGTCGATTGCCGAGGAGGTGATGATCGCCCGTGATATCCTGCTGGCAGAGTTGACCGGCGGCTCCCTCCATGTAGCCCACATCAGTACCCGCAGAGGCGTGTCCATGGTCCGCGAGGCGAAGCAAAGGGGTCTTCCGGTGACCACGGAGGTGTGCCCGCACCATTTCGACCTGACCGATGAGGAGATCGAGCGGTCGGCGTTTGATACCAATTACAAGATGCATCCGCCGCTGCGCACGGCCGATGACGTGGAGGCGATGATTGAGGGTCTGGCCGACGGCACGATTGATGCGATCGCAACCGATCATGCCCCCCACTCTGTGGATGAAAAACAGGTGGAATTCATCTATGCGCCCAACGGGATCATTGGTCTGGAGACGGCATGGCCGGTGATATGCCGGCGACTGCTGGAGCCGGGCAGGCTGACCCTGCCGCAGATCATCGGGAAGCTGACAACCCGACCCAGGGAGATCCTGCGGCTGCCTGTTCCGTTGATTGAACCGGGTGAACCGGCGAATCTGACGCTCTTTCATACTGATCGCGAATGGGTCTGCTCCCGGGAAAATCTGCGCTCACGGTCGTCCAATACACCCTATCTGAATCAGATCATGAAAGGCAGGGCCCTGGCCATCTACAACAAGGGACGCCTGGTGCCGGCAGATACGGTCCGGTAGTGACGGGTACGATTTGTCCCGCGTTTTATAAAAAGTCCGTTCAGTTGTCCAAAAACCTGAATTCGTCGGCGTTGTGACCGTTTCCGTTCGAAAGGACGGCGTATTCGTCTTCGAAGAAGAACTGTTCTTCGCCGAAAGCCGGTTCAAGGTCATCCAGCCAAACGGCTTCCGGGTCGTATTTGGCGAAGAAAGGCCGTGCAACCCAATCGGGATTGCGACCCTGGAGGAAGCGGAGGACGTAGACCTCTTCACCGGCCACTTCGCTGACGCCCAGTACCTGGACTTTGCCGGGGCCGGCGGACATGCTGGGTCCGCGCACGGTGCGTGCAATACCGCTTACCTGCTGATAGGCCCCCCGGAATATCTTCCATGCTTCATCCAGAGGTATGTCGAAATGGTGGCGGGCGCCGGTATCACGGACGATGAACATGTAATAGGGGATCATTCCCTGTTTGACCTGTTCGCGCCACATCTCTGACCATGTGTCCGAATTGTCGTTGATATGGCGAAGCAGGGGTGACTGGGTGCGTATCTGGGCACCCGTGGATCGGATTCGGTGTACCGCTTCGCGGTTGATGTCGGTCTCCAGTTCGACCGGATGGGAATAGTGGGCCATAATGGCCAGATGGATGCCGCTGTCGGTTACTCTCTTCATCAGATCCAGCATCTCGCCGGAATCCCGGTCGGTCACGAACTTGTACGGCCAGTAAGCCAGTGACTTGGTACCGATCCGGATGTTGCGCAGGTTGGGAAGGCCGGCTTCCAGCAACGGCTCGATATAAGAAGCAAGAACCCGGGTTTTCATGACCATGGGATCACCGCCGGTGAAGAGGATATCGGTCACCTGCGGGTTTTCCCTGAGGTAGCCCACCAGCTGCTCTGCCTCTTTGCCGGCGATTTTCAGTTCATCGATGCCGACGAACTGGGGCCAGCGGAAACAGAAGGTGCAGTAGGCATGGCAGGTCTGTCCCTGGCCGGGAAAGAATAGGGCGGTTTCCTGGTACTTGTGCTGCATGCCGGGAATGGCTTCACAGCCCAGTTTCGGGGTATTCTCTTCAAGCTGGCCGGCCGGATGCGGGTTAAGCTGCATCCGGATATCGTTCGCCGTCTCACGGATCTCTGCCGGAGAGCCGCCATACCGTATAACCTCGGCCATCTGATTGAAATGGTGCGGTTTCAGCATGGTTTTCTGCGGGAATGTCAGTTGAAAGATGGGATCATCGGGAATGTTATCCCAGTCGATGAGTTCTTCCACGACATAGTTGTTGGCCTTGAAAGGCAGGACATTTCCCACGACTTCTATGGCAAAGCGTATATCTTCGGGCAGCGATCTTATCTGAGGGATCTTGTGATAGTTTCTCAGAGTATACGTTTTATACTTCGGCGCCTGACCATTGACGAAAAAAGATTCATTGGTTTGAAAGTCGAAGTATGACAAGAGTACCTCCTTGTATTAATGATCAATAAACAGTGGGGATACCGATTCCAGTCCATCGAACAAACATCCGTACGAGAGTATCGCAC